>CAOKGO010000036.1 GCA_948468045.1 uncultured Clostridium sp.
CTGCCCACCAATAGTATTATCAAGACTCTCATCGTTTTGATAATATTTTTGTGGTTCATTGTCAATAGTTGGGGTAAAATACTTGAAAAGCATTTTCACTCAATAAGATCTTTGATAAAAAATCATTTCACACAAAAAGTTAATATTTTGTGATATTAGAAATCACTTAAGAAGCCTAATAACAATTAGGTTTTTTAATATATAAAAAATTGTTTTTTCACTAATTCATTAAAATTCTCTATCAGAAGTTATGATATATTCACATTAAATACACTGTAATTTAGAAAGTATAATCTTTTCAATATTTCTTACTTCTAACATTATAGGTCTATTACTTAAAATTTTATTATATATCTTTATTTTCTCTTAATCTATCTAAGCAACATCCTATCCAAAGTAAAGCTATACCTAATTTATTATAAATATCTTTTACATCTGTATTATTATTTTTTATAGAACTATTTATTGTATTTTCTAACTCATTTACAGATTTTTTTTAACTATAAATAATTTCATCTTTGTCTGCTATCATAAATTCATTCTCCTATACCTATATCATAACTTTTGATAAATACAAAATTAAATACTATTTTCAAAATTTTTTGTAAATTATTTGACTTTTCAACATATTTTGAGTATAATAAATATAGAAAATAAGGAGCCACAAAGTGTGGTACCATTAAATAATTTGATTAAGAATCGCATCTCTAATGGGTAGCAGAGATGTGATTCTCTTTATATGTAACTATAACTAATGCTATAATTAAAACAAAAGAGATGATAGCAAGAGCTATATTTGCAACTAATGATAAAATCAATAATTGTAATAGTGCTTCTTCTAACATATGCATCACCTCGCTTTCTTTTTAAGAATGGAGATGATACCACACTCTGCTTTTCCTTATTTTCTTTTCAAATTATATAATCTATTTATAGAAAAGCCAATATATTTGCAAACAAAAGTTTTTAAAATATCAATAGTAATATTTGCTTAGTATAGCTAATATCAATAATGTATATATTTTTAAAGCATATAAAGATAAAGAAATTAAGAATTGTTATAAAGTTTGAAAATAAATGATATGTGATAATCTTAATAATAAAATTGAATATCACTATAATGTGTTACTAATTTTGCACCTTGCTTTATTAAAAAATTTGTTCCAACCGAATTTAAACTATTAATATTTCCTGGCACCACAAATATATCTCTCCCCTGTTCTAAAGCAAAATCTACAGTAATTAATGTACCACTTTTTTCTTTTGCCTCTACAACTAAAATTCCTTTGCTCATACCACTAATAATACGATTTCTTTCTGGAAAATTCATTTTTTTTGGCTTTGTTCCTAATGGATATTCTGAAACTATTGTTCCTCCATTTTCTACAATTTTATTAGCTAAAATTTCATTTTCTTTTGGGTAAATTGTATCTAGTCCATTTCCTAGAACTGCTATTGTTTTTCCATAGTTTTTGGGTTTTTCCATATTTTCCACTTTTTCCACATGTCTGTAATCCGCTCTTTTTGTATGTTTATCCACAGGTTTATACTGATTTGCCTCTAATTGTGTATAATTATCCACATTTTCAACTTGATTTGCTCCAATATGTGCATAGCTATCCACACCTTTAGCTAATCCACTAATAATATTAATTCCTTGTTTTGCTAAATTATATGCAAAATACTTTGATGCTTTTTTACCATAATCTGTAGCTTCTCTGCACCCTACAATTGCAATTGATTTTTTGTTTAAAATCCCAACATTTCCCTTGCAATATAAACTAATTGGCGGATCATAAATTTCTTTTAAAATTTGTGGATATTCTTTATCTTTAATAGAAATAATATCTATTTGATTTTTTTCCATATACTCTAAGTGCTTTTCTACTTCAGCCTTTTTCCTTTTATCTAAAATACTTTCTACTGCTTTTTCTCCAATTCCTTTTACTTTTTTCAATTCTTCTTTTGTTAATTTATAAATATATTCTGGAGTTTGATATCTTTCTAATAATTGTTGTTTTTTTATAGTTCCTAAATTTGTTAATAAAGATAACCATATCCAATACTTCTTTTTCCTTAAATTTTTCATTTTCACCTCAAATTCAATTACAAAATAGTAATAATTAATTTTTTTATATTTTAAAGTAATTTTTATGCTTTTCTTTGTTCACTCTCCAATTTTACTCAAATAAAATTGTGTGTAATTCTTAAATAGTAAGTTCAAAGAACTTTCCTATAACATTAAAAAGAGGCATCATAAACAATAATGCCCCAAAATTTATTTTATTATATCGATATTTTGTGTCCAAAACTTGTCTAAAAAGTTGAATTTTCGTTATTCTGCTCCTTAGCTGCCTTTATTACATTATTCATAAGCATTGCAACTGTCATAGGCCCTACTCCTCCTGGAACAGGAGTAATATAACTTGCAACTTTACTTACATTTTCATAATCTACATCCCCAACTAACTTTCCTTCATCATTTCTGTTAATTCCCACATCAATTACAACTGCTCCATCTTTCACCATATCTGTTGTTACAAAATTTGCTTTTCCAATTGCTGCAATTAAAATGTCTGCTCTTTTTGTATGTTTCTTTAAGTCTTTTGTTCTTGAATGGCAAATAGTAACTGTGGCATTTTTTGCCAAACAGCATTGTGATAATGGTTTTCCTACAATATTACTTCTACCAATAATAACAACATCTTTTCCTGTTAAATCAATATTATATTCTTCAAACATTTTCATTACACCAAAAGGAGTACATGAAATAAATGTATCTCCACCCATAACTAGCTTTCCAACACTAGATGGTGTAAAACCATCAACATCTTTTCTATATGAAATAGCTTTAAATGCTCGATTAATGTCTAAATGTTCTGGTAATGGACTTTGTAATAAAATTCCATTTACTTCTTTTGTATCATTCAATCTTTTAATTAAGCTATGCAATTCTTCTTGAGTTGTATCTTTATCTAAAAGATGTTCTTCATATTCTATTCCTACTTCATTGCATGATATACTTTTATTTCTTACATATACCTTAGAAGCTTGATTTTCTCCTACCATGATAACAGCCAGTTTAGGTTGAATTCCCTGTTTTTTTAAATTATCACATTCTATTTTTAAATTTTGTTTTATTTTCTTTGCTAAACCTTTTCCATCTATAATTGTTGCCATGTTTCGCCTCCCATTTTCATGTTTTTTACTATAATCTATTTATTTTTCTTATCACATTATATATTAAAAATATTTGTTTTTCAATATACTAATTCATATTCTTTTTTCTTGGTTTTGGCACAGGTGTAACTTTTTCTATTTTGATTATAATAGATTTGCAAAAATCCGAATTATCTATATCTAATACATAATGTTCTTTTGCTCCTTTATATGGATAGCCTATTTCTGCATCTTCCATGTCTTCTTTTATGCAATCTAATTGTTTTACAAATGCAGTATTATTACAAACTATAATAACTGGTTTTTCATTTACATATACCATATATTCTCCAAACATTTTCTTATATCTTATATCTCCAATGCCATTTATTTGTTCACATACATATTCTATAAATTCATTTGTTGTTGCCATTTTTATCTCTCCTCTTTTATTCAATGCCTTATTTCTATTTTACTTTTTTATAAACATTTTCACAAGATTTACAAGTGATTTTCATTTCATAACTAGCCACTTTTTTATCTAATATTGTAATTAAAGGCTCATTATCTTTTGGACAGCAAAATCTATTTTTTATAATAACTAATTCATTATCACACTCTTTACCTGTTTTACTATCTTCAAAGTCTAAAAATGCACTACATTGACTTCCACAATTACATTTATATTTTAATTCTAACCTATCATAAGTGGAATAACACAAATAACCTATATTTTCATCACACTTATCACAATACATCCAACCACCATAATTAGTTGCTAATCTTGTATTTACTAATTCCTTATTTTTTAATACTCTTGCCATAAATTTATTCTCCCTTCAAAATTAAATTTTTTAGCTTACTTACTCCAAGCCATTGTATATTCTATTTCATTTGTTTTTTTGTCTATTCTTTCATTTTTAATAACAAAATTATTTTTCTTATAAAAACTAATAGCATTTATATTTTTCTTATATACATTTAAAATTAGTGTATTTCTATTTTCCTTTACTTTGTTTAATAATTTTGTTCCTATACCTTTACATTGGTTATTTGTATCAATAAAAATCCCCTCAATATGATTTTGGTTTAATCCTATAAATCCTACTATATTTTTTTCAATAACATAAACATATATTTCTGCATTTGGTAAAATTTCTTTTACATATTTATAATTATTTTCCCAATATTCTTTTTGAATAAATTGATGTGCTTTTATATTTTCATTTTTCCATATTTGCATTATATCATTTATATCATTATTTTCAAATTTTCTTATCATATATTCTCACAATCCTATTTTTCTAATTTTACAATTTTTGTTGACACTTTTTCTATAAAAGTTTCATCATGTTCTACAAAAATCAATGTTGGTTTATATTTCAAAATTGCCTCTTCTATTTGTATTCTTGATAATATATCTATATAATTTAATGGCTCATCCCATATATAAATATTAGCCTTTTCAGATATGCTCTTTGCAATTAAAACTTTCTTTTTCTGCCCTTCACTCATATCACAAATATCTGTATCAAAATCTATTTTTGAAAATCCCATTTTAGATAACATTGCTTTAAAAATACTTTCATCTATTTTATTATCCTTAACAAATGTTTTTAAATTTCCTGTTAAATTTTCTGTACTTTGTGAAACATAAGATATTTTCAAATCATTTGCCATTTTAAATGTTCCATTATACTCTATTTCTTTTCCAATAATTAGTTTCAATATACTTGATTTTCCTATTCCATTTTTACCAATTATTGCAATTCTATCCCCATTATTTACTTCAAATGAAACATTTGAGAATATTACTTTTCCATCATATTTTATTTGTAAATTATTAGCTAATATTAGCTGATTTTTTCTACTTTCTATTGGAATTATTTTTAAACTTTCATTTTTATCAACATTTTTTAGTAAATTGCTTTTTTCATCAATAGCTTTATCAATTCTTTGTTCAATAACTTTTGATTTCTTCATCATCTTCGCAGATTTATGTCCTAAATACCCTCTATCTATTGATGTTTCTGAATTGTTTGTCTTATATTTTGATTTTTCAACTTCATTAGACCATTTTGCCGTATTTTTTGCTGTGATTTCAAGCCTGTTTATATCTTTTTGTAATTTCTCATTTGCCATTTTTTCAAAATTGTCTTGTCTATCTTTATTTTCTTTCCAAGATGAAAAGTTGCCTTGCTTAATTTCAATGTTAGTATTATTTATGGAAATTATATGATTTACAACTTTATCTAAAAAGTTTCTATCATGAGAAACTGTTATAAATCCTTTTTTCTTTTGTAAATAGTTAATTAAGTTGTTTCTAGTATCAACGTCTAAATGGTTTGTAGGTTCATCTATTAGTAAAAAGTTATTTCCTTTTAAAAATAAACTAATCAAAAGTATTTTTACTTGCTCTCCACCACTTAATAAATTAAAATTTTTATAAAGAATTTCTGCATCTGCATCAATTAAGTTCAATTCTTTTATGATTTCCCAATCTTCAATATTTGGTGCAATATCATGTACAATATCTATTGACATTCTATCTTTATTTGTTATTTCAAAAGGAAAATAATCAACATCAACACTTTTTAAAATTGTTCCTGTATATTCAAATTTTCCTTGTAATAATTTTAAAAATGTGGTTTTTCCCTTACCGTTTCTACCAATTAAACCTAATTTCCAGTCAGTATCTATGTTAAATGATACATTTTCAAATATATTATTTGGACTTCCTTCATATCCAAAAGTTAAATTTTTAACACTAATTAATGACATTCTTCCTCCTAAATTTACTTATATTCATTTTGTATTTCTTCATTATTTTTTAGTACTTCGTTTAATTCGTTCATATCTTTTACTTCTCTTGAAAATAATTTCATTATATTACTACCTCTTTAATTAATTTAAAATTCCTTTTTCATATAAATTCTCAAATATAAGTTTATCTACTGGCGAAATTATATCCATATCTTTATAATTTAGCCATCTTATTTCTTGAATTTCTGAGCTTGGTTTTATTTCTCCTGTAAATTCTGCTGTATAGCAAGTCATTTTAACTAGTATTCCTTCTGCTTTTCCATGTGCCTCTGCTTTAAATGTCCCATAGTATTTTATTGTATCTTCTTTTATATCAATAGTTAATTCTTCTTTGCATTCTCTAATTAATGTTTGTTCATCTGTTTCATTTAGTTCTCTTTTGCCTCCTGGCAAATAATATGTATCTTTTCCTTTTGATAATGTACTTAATATTTGTCCATTTTTTAGATATAATAATGCAATTTTATCAATTTCTTTCATCAGTTACCCTCCAATTCGTTTTTAATATAATTTAACATTTCATTATAATCTTTAAACCTATATTGTGATAATTTATTAATTTCTTCTCTGTTACAGTCTGAATATTTATCATATATTACTGCTACCTCTATATCTGCATTATTTGCTGCTTCTACTCCTATGAGTGAATCTTCTATTATTAAACATTCTTTTTTATCTACATTTAATTCTTTTAGTATCTTATAATGTATTTCTGGATTTGGTTTTAATTCTTTAACTGCACCTTTTGAATATACTATTGAAAATATATCTTCAATATTTGCTTTGTTTATTATGTTTTGATTATCTTTCTTATAGTTTTCTATTGTATGGTCATTTGTTGTACTTGCAATAACTAATATATATCCTTTTTCTTTTAGATATTTTAATACTTTTTCAGCATTTGGCTTATAATCAATTATTGTTCTTAAGTAATTATCTGCTATTTCATATCTTAGTTTCTTTATTTCTTCTTTAGATATTTTGGAATTATATTTTTCTTTTAGAAAACCACAATACTCTAAATAAGCATCTTCACTTTTACTATATTCTTTTAATTTTTCATCTCTTTGCTTTCCTATGTCTACATTATCAATACTACCATTTCCTATTGTTTTTATTAGTTTTTTATCTATTTCGTTCCATATTCCTATTGAATCAATTAGTGTTCCGTCCATATCAAATATAATTACTTTTTTTTCTTTTAACATATCAATATTCTCCTATATTTAATGTTTTCTGTTTCATTATATATTAAAATTCTACCTTTTAATATTTATCTAGTTTAATAATATCATCTATTTCTTTAAAACTAGCATTATCTGTTAATACAATATCAAATGTTGATTTATATAGCTCTAAATTTTCTTCTATTTTTTTATCTAAAAATCCTACTGCTATGGTACTATTCAATCTATCTTTTGATACCATATTTACGTCATCTACAATATCTCCAAATAGTAATGTATAGTCTTTTGTTTTAATTTTTTCGTTTAATTCTTTTGAAAATATAATTCTATTTTTACTATTTGGTGTAACTTTGTAAATATCATTTTTGCCATTATCTTCTATATCATAATAATTAGAATATATAAAAATATTATTGTAATAGCAATTATTAAATTCTAAGTATTCTTTAATTACATTTTTTAGGCTACACGATATTATAATTACTGGTATATTTAAATTGTACATTTTTGTCAAGAATTCTTTTGCTCCATTTCGAAGTTCTAAATCTGTATTTTTTACTGCTTCTTTTACAATTTCTTTACTAAATCCTTTTTCACGCAATAAGTCTATATATAATTTGAATCTATCTTCCCAAGTCTCATGATGTTTATCATGTATTTCATCATACCTTTTAGTAAAATCATCCCCTAATAATCCTGAATAGTATAAAACTCTCCAACCACTAATACTATTTCCTTTTGTTAATGTTCTATCAAAGTCAATTAAAATATAAAAGTTTTCTTTTGTTAGTTTTATATTATCTATTTTTTTTGAATTAATATATTTCATAAACTACTCCTATTTCAATCAAATTTATTTATAAATTGTATTTATTTTCTCTGCTAACATTTCTGCTAATTTTTTATGCTTTCTTATTTTTAAAAATTCTTCATCTTTTGAAAAGTCCTCTGGTATTTTGACCATATTTCCCATATCATGTAACAAACTAACTCTTAAAATTAATTCTTTATCTATTTCTTGTCCTATTCAATTATCTATTATAAAATTACTACATGCAGCAACTCTTAACATATGCATTTGTAAGTTTTCTGGCAAATGATATTTTTTATAAATTTCTATAATATTCATATATTTAACCTCTCTTAAAATTACCTGATAAAACTATATCCATCCATGCAAAATCTTTTCCTTTTGTAAATCCATATTTTTCATAAAATTCTGTTGCTTCATCTGCTAAACAATTTACATTATTATATTCTCTATTTTTAAGTTCTCTCAAAATTTCATCTAATATTTCTGTCCCAATTTTATTTTTTCTATACTCTGGTAGTACATATATGTTTTCTATTTCTGCTTTTCCTAATGATTTATTTAGATTGACTATGGAGAAACCTATAATTTTGTTTTCTGTTTCAACAACATAAAACAAAATATCATCTTTATTAATACAGTTTTCTAATGTTTCTTTTTGCCAAAATACAACAACATTTTCTGCTGTTTTAAATTCAGATACATTATTTCCTATATTCCATACTTGATTAACATCTTCTTTTTTTGCTATTCTTATTTTCATTGTCTTTACATTCCTCCATCTACTATATAATGACAAATTCTTAACATAAATATATTTTACTATATCTTTTTTAAAAATGGAATATATACACCTTATTTTTTTATTTGTTTATAACTCTATTATATAAATTTTTAGCTCTATTTAAGATTATATTTGCATTTTCCTTTTGGTTACACCAATGTATTTGCTTATATAATATCTATTGTGTTCTTCATTTTTAAGTGTTTCGGTTTAGGTGATGTAAATGGTGCAAAATATAATATCTCATCTACTTTTAATACAATTCCTATAAATGGTCTTCTTGCTTTTTCATCATAGGATTTTGATATTCTTTTATCAAATTGGCTCATATATTTTACATATTCTTCTTTAACTATATAAAAATTTAATTTTTCCATTTATTGCTCCTTAATAAATTAGGATACCATTTCTGGTATCCCTACTTTTTTCGTTCTTCACTTTATGGTAGAAGTTCACCGCTTTTTTCGTTCCCCACTTTATGGTAGAGGCTCACCGCTTTTTTCGTTCCTCACTTATGGTAGAGGTTTACCGCTTTTTAAACAATAATTAAATTATTGTTTTTTTTTATTTTATTCATTATAAGTTATTTTATTACATTTGTCAATTACTTTTACGTTAACTTTTGAGGTTCCAAATTGGAACCTCAAAGTAGTTTATACATAATGCTACACTGCTTCTATTCTATTTCAATACTTTCATCATTTTCTAATATCTCGTAATCTACTTCATATTTTTCAAACATTTCTTTTATAAAATCGAAGTTTGGTGGAAATGCTGGATTATCCATATGAATTGGAATTACTAAAGTAGCTCCTACCTCTTTTGCATATAATGATGCTTCAAATGCTGACATCGTTAGTCCATATCCAGTTACTGGAGTACATAGAATATCTGCTTTATAATCATTCTTAAAACAAATAGTATCACTTGTTGAATATAATCTATTTTCTCCATCATCAATAATATAGCCTACATTTTCATGTACTTCTTTGTTTCCTTTTAGTAATGGTTGATATCCATGTATTGCATGTACTACTTCTATTTTTATATTATCTAATTCAATAATATCATTTTCTTTAACTACATTTATATTTAAAGTTTCATTGGCATCTTGAACTTCTTTAGTTGAATAAATGATTATATTATTATTTAATTTTTGTAATACTTCTGTATTACAATGGTCTGGATGTTTGTGTGTTATTAAAATTATATCTACATCATTCCAAACTTCAAAATATTCCTCTTTATATTTTAAATTTCCTGGATCAACTAATATTTTCTTTCCTTTCGTTTCTATTAATAAACATGATTGTGGAAATTTTGTAATTTTCATAATTTATCAAATCCTTTCTTTTTTATTAAACTTATTTATATTATGAATTATATTTATTATTATCAAATATATCTAAAGGATATATATTGTTATCTCTTTTTATTACACACCCTGCTATAATTTTCATTGATTGATTTCCTCCATTTATCTTAAATAACTATATTTCTCACTTACAATATTATATAGTTCTCTTGCACCATTGCTTAGTTCATTTTTATCTACTTCGCCGATTTTATATCTTTCATATCCTAAGCATTTATTAGGTTCTGCAATTTTTAATTCTCCACTTTTTAAATTTCCTTTATATACAAGATAAACCCAGTCTTGTTCTTTATTATTTCTTACATCAAATGTTTTAGCATAAGTTGCTATAATAAATTCTTGTAGTTCAATATCTGCATCTGTTCCAATTTCTTCTTCAATTTCTCTTTGTAATGCTGTTCTAAAATTTATATCACTTTTCTTTACTCTGCCTCCAATAGTTTCTAATTTAAGCTGTTCATCTCTGCATCCTAAACCTCTTCTTTGAAAAACTATTTTATTTTCTTTGTCAAAAGCATATACAATTACTGCAACTTCATATTCTTTTGATATTTCACTATTATTTTTTAGAACTTCATTTAATTCGTTCATATCTTTTACTTCTTTTTCAAATAACTTCATTATTATATCCCTCATCTTTTACTAAATATTCGTTCCAAAATCCATTTTCAAGTGTTTCAAATATATATTTTTCAAATAATTCAATCTTATCTTCATCAAAAATAACTCCATAATTATTTCTAAATGATTTAATTTCAAAATTATCTTGTTTTAATTTTTCAATATTATTAATTCCCATTAAATAACTATAATTCATATTATTTTTCCGCCATCTATATTAGTTAATAATCGTATTTTCAAAAAATCTTTCTTGAAATTCTGTCAATGCTCTAATTTCATCATGTGTATATTTTTTATCTTTTGGTGCTAAAACTAATTTATCATCATTATCATTTAATCTATGTATAATTGCTATACATGTCCCTGTAAAACTGTCTATTGGTTCAAAAACTCCTAATATATAGCAGTCTAATTCTTCTCCATCTCCACTTATTGTATTTGGTATATATCCATAGTTAATTGGATATATAAATCCATATTTTGGATGTTTAGAACCCATTTGTCTATCTATTTCTGCTGTAATCGTTTTTCCTATATATGACTTTGTATCAATATTCTTAATATTTTTCAAATATAGAGTATATTCACTTGAATCAAATTCATTTCCATGTCCTTTATCTATTGCTTCAGTAAATCCTAATTTAAAATATATATGTTTTGCTACTTCATTATCATCTTCTACACCTATTGTAAATTCTGTATATCCAATTTTTATTAAATAATCTTTGCAATAATTTATTAATTTCTGTCCCAACCCTTGTCCTTGCCATTGCTTATCTATTCTAAATGCTTCTAAATATATTCTTTTATTTGGTATTGTTTCTGTTTCTAGTTCATGACTTTTATAATTAACTGTTATTTCTCCTATAAACTTTTCGTTATCCTCGATTACAAACACATCTATTTCTTGTTTTTTTAATTGTTTTAACCTCTTATTTTTATATTTATTCCACATTTCTTCATTATTTGGAAATAAATTTTTTAGTTTTATAAATTCATCTATTTTTATTTTTCTAAATTCCATTATTTCTCCTATATCTCATATCTTTTTAATTGTTCTATATATGGTTCAATGCTCTCATCATTTATATCTTTTGGAGATATACTACAATACTCCATAATCTGTTTTTCTATACCTAAAGAACATTCAATTAAATGATTAGCTTTTTGTTCATTAGACCATACAGATAATGGTTTATCTTTATATCTAACTTTTACGTCTTCTAGTCTTTCTCTTATTCCTACTACTCCATTTGGTGCTACTCTTTGGTCGCAATAAGCACATATCTTTCTTTCATAGGAATTTGATTTTAATGTCTCCTCATTTTTTCTTGATCTTTTTCCATCTAATATAATAACTTCTTTTTTAGTCAGTCCTTCTTTTTTTCCAATTTCTAAGTTGATTTCATGGTCATTAGTTCCATATTTGTCAAAATACATTTTTCTTATTTTTAAAAATTCTTCATCTTTTGAAAAGCCCTCTGATATTTTGACCATATTTCCCATATCATGTAACAAACTAACTCTTAAAATTAATTCTTTATCTATTTCTTGTCCTATTCAATTATCTATTATAAAATTACTACATGCAGCAACTCTTAACATATGCATTTGTAAGTTTTCTGGCAAATGATATTTTTTATAAATTTCTATAATATTCATATATTTAACCTCTCTTAAAATTTATTTATATTGACTATAAAGAAACCTATATTCTTATTTTCATTGTCTTTACATTCCTCCATCTACTTTTATTACTGTACTATTAATATATTCTGCATCTTCTGATGCTAAAAAACAAATGACTTTTACAATTGTTCTTCATTTGAAACATCAGCTTTAATTACTAATGTTTCTATTTTATATTCTTCTCTTAAGTAATTTGATAATTTTTCTGCATTATCTTTATCAGTTAAATAATTTATTACTACCTTGTACCCACCCATTTTTGCAAACTCTACTGCTGTAGCCTTTCCGATACCTTTACTACTTCCAGTAATCAATACAACCTTTTCCATTGTTACTCTCCCTATCATTATAAAGTTTTTAATAATTTCTGTATTTTTAAAATTTTATCAAAACAACTTATATTATCACTTACAACTTCTCTATCTCTGATGTTCCTATTTTATACTCAATATCTTCCATATTAGGGAACATTTCTTTTACCCTTTTCAAAGTAAGCATCAGCATTCTAGGTTGAGGATTCCCCTTATGTTCTGACAATAGCTTCTGTGTATAGCAATTCTCTGCTGTCTTAAAAAGCAAATATCTATTTCCAACATAAGTATAATAAATCTGATAACCATTTTTTAAATCTTCCCACATATTCTCAAACGTATAATTCTCCATAATCTCTCCCTTTCCAATCAAATTTAACCTATCCTAAAATTCGTTTTGGGCAATTCAGTGCCTGTCCCAATTATGCCCAAAGTGCAAATGGGCTACTTGGTGCCTGTCCCAGTTATGCCCAAAAGGGCTACTCAGTGCCTGTCCCAATTATGCCCAAAAGGAGGGCTTTAGCTTGTCATTTGTTTGAATTCGTCTTCTGATAGTATTGTAACTCCTAAGCTTTGAGCTTTGGTTAATTTGCTTCCTGCTTCTTCTCCTGCAAGGACATAGTCTGTTTTTTTGGATACACTACTAGATGTTTTGCCTCCATATTTTTCAATTAGGTTTGTGGCTTCTCCTCTTGTGTAGTTTTCAAGTGTTCCTGTTAGTACAAATGTTTTTCCTTCGAAGCGATTATCGTTACTTTCTTTTTCTTTTGATGTGATGTTTACTCCTGCTTTTTTTAGTTTTTCTATTAGGTCTATTGTTTGTTCTTGGCTAAAAAATTCTACTATGCTATTTGCAACTATATCTCCTATGTCATTTATTTGGCTTAAGTCTTCTTGTGTTGCTTTTATTAGATTATCAATTGTTTTGTATTTTCTAGATAATTGTTTTGATGCTTTTGTTCCCACATGACGTATTCCTAAAGCTGTAATTAGTCTGTATAAATCGTTTTCTTTGCTCTTGTTTATACTATCTACCAAATTTTGTGCAAATTTTTGACCATTCTTTTTTAATGATGCTATGTCTTCTAGTTTTAATGTGTAAATGTCTGCAATGTTTCTAATTAAGTTTTTTTCTTGTAATTGTGCAATGATGTTTTCTCCTAAACCATCTATGTTCATTGCTTCTCTTGATACAAAATGTACTAAATTTCTAAATAGTTTTGCTGGACATTCAATACCTGTACATCTAATTGCTGATTCACCGTTCTTCTCTAATAGCCTTTGCACCACAAACTGGACATTTTTTTGGCATTTCAAAGTCTAGTTCTTCTCCCGTTCTTTTATCTTTTTTTACTTCTACAATTTCTGGTATAACATCACCTGCTTTTTGTACCACTACGATGTCTCCTACCTTTAGTTCTTTTTCTTTTATAAAATCTTCGTTATGCAATGTTGTTTTTGAAATAGTTGAGCCTGCTACCTTAACTGGTTCTAATATTGCCATTGGTGTAATAACTCCTGTTCTTCCTACTTGGCAAATAATGTCTTTTAGCTTTGTTTCTTTTTTTTCTGGTGGATATTTATAAGCAACTGCCCATCTAGGTGTTTTAGCAGTATTTCCTAATATTTCTCTAAACTTCAAGTTATCTACTTTAACAACTGCTCCATCAATTCCAAATGTTAAACTTTCCCTATCTTCTCCTATTTTTTCAATTGCTTGTTTTATTTCATCTATTGTTTTACAATAAATGCGTACAGGATTTACATTAAACCCTAATTTGCTTAAATATTCTAATTCTTCATAATGTGAGTTAAACTCTTTTCCCTCTATTTTTTGTACATTAAAAATATAAATATCTAATGGTCTTGTTTTTGTTATTTTACTATCTAGCTGTCTTAATGACCCTGCTGCTGCATTTCTAGCATTTGCAAATAATTCTTCTTCGTTTTCTTCTCTTTCTTGATTCATTTTTTCAAAATCATCTTTTGCAATAAACACTTCTCCTCTAACAGTTATATTGATTTTATCTTTTATTCTTTCAGGTATTGTTTTCACAGTTTTTAAGTTATTTGTCACATCTTCACCAACTTGTCCATTCCCTCTTGTTGCACCTTTTACTAATTCACCATTTTTGTATTCTAAACTAGCTGATAATCCATCTATTTTGGTTTCTACTACATATGTTACTTGTTCAATTTCGTTTTCTTTTGCCTTTTGTTCTATTCTAGTCACAAAATCTTCAACCTCTTCTAGGCTAAAAACATCTTGCAAGCTAAGTAAAGGCACTTCATGTGTTACTTTTTGAAAACCCTCTTTTATAGTTCCTCCAACTTTTTGAGTTAAAGACTTTTCAGATTGAAACTCTGGAAAGTCTTTTTCTAAATTCCTTAGTTCCAACATTAACATATCATATTCAAAATCTGAAATTTCTGGCTTATCATCATCATAATATTTTTTCGCATGGTATTCTACTTGTTTTCTTAAATTTTCAATTCTTTCTTTTGCTTGTTTTTTATCCACTTTGCCCACCTCTTATTTTGTTTTTCTTATTATATACAATTTGATAAAAAAAGTAAAGGAATGTTTTATGTTATAGGAAAATCGGAGATTTTTCCTAAACATAAAAAGAAGCCAAGAAGTTTATTAATTCTTGACTTTTTCAAAAATTGCTAATGGCAACGTCCCTAACACTTATTATTCTGCTTTAGCAAATAAGATTAGTCTTGCTTTGCTATCATCTGTACATGTTGATAATGTTATTTCTGGAACTCCTCCTGTATCTCTTTGATAGAAAGATGTGTCTTCTGGAGTTGTTTCAAATTTATTATAAATTGTATATGTTTTTTTATTTCCATTATTGTCAGTTATATATATTTTGTCTCCCACATTTAATTTCTTATTATTAGAGAAAAATAATCCATTTCTATAATTATGACCAATAATTACTGTATTATATGGCTCATTTAATTCTCCTGATGATGGATAAAGTCTTGCAACTGCTGCTTCAATTGAACTTTTTGTTACTTTTTCTAATACTGGATATTTTAAATTTGTTGCTGGTATTTCTATTGTTCCTAAAACTCCAAATCCTTTATATGTCTTTCTTTTATTAGATGATGAACTAGAAGATGAATTTGCTTCTGGTGCTTTTATTTCATCAAATGGATTAGTTTCATTCCCTTCTAAATTATTTTCCTCATTTGTTACATTTCCATCTTCTATATCACCTTGGAAATTATCAACAAAATCAGATGTATTTTTTGTAACTATGTAATTTTGATAATAATCATAACCTAAAAATCCTAATAATCCAACAATAGCAATAATTACTATTACTAAAATTATTGTTAAAACTTTACTATATTTACTCTCAAACATAACTTTTTACCTCCGTATCTTTTTACATCTACATTAATTATACCACATTTATTTTTAAAAGTGTATAGTTTTATACAATTTTCTCTCCAAATTGTTTACCTGCTAATATATGAAAATGTAAATGCATTACTGTTTGTCCAGCATTTTTGCCACAATTTACAACAACACGATATCCATCTTCTTTAAAACCTTTGTCTTCTGCTATTTTGTTAATTACATCATATATTTTTCCAATAATTGCCTCATCTTCTTTTTCCATATGTGCTAATGAAGTAATATGCTTCTTTGGTATAACCAAAATATGAATTGGAGCTGCTGGGTTTATATCATGAAAAGCCAAAATTTCCTCATCTTCATAAACTTTGTTAGCTGGTATTTCCCCTTTTATAATTTTACAAAATAAACAATCTTCCATTATTTTCTCTCCTTGTATAATATATTTAGGTTTTTAAAAGGTTACCCATAAACCTTTATAT
>CAOKGO010000037.1 GCA_948468045.1 uncultured Clostridium sp.
ATTTTTTATTTTATCACGGAAGGATTTATTTACACAACTTTTTCTATACTCTCAAAAGTTCAAATTTGAACTTTTTATTTGTTAGACATAATCCACTCATAAACCTCATTTTCAGTAAGTTTTCCTTTTTTCATAAGATTAATTTTTTCTTTAGCTTGTTTTTTCCAAGTTTCAAAGTCTTTTGTAAGTTCTTTATTTTCCTTATTTTTCCTAACTTGCATAAATTTTTGTTGATAAGTTCTTCTATATTCGCCCATAGCCTTATTTTGTTTTAATCTTTCAGTATAAGATTGGAAAGCTCCTAAATCTCTACAAGTTTTTGAGTTTTCTTTTGGGTAGTCACAGTAAATTTCATCTACTTTTGAAGTTGGAATAAAGTACATTCCACAATTTTGACATTTTTTAATTGGATAGTTAGGTGTTTTTGATAGTTCATCAAGTATAGCATAGCAAACACTTGATAAATCGTTACTTTTATGAGTATCACTCATTGAAAGAAACATATTTTTAGTATGTAAAGATTCTAGTATGTCATATTCATTTTTATTACTAAATTCTTGATATTTCTTTGAATAACTATCTCGCATAATAAAGTCATTCTTGTAATATGTATGTAATTTTCCCATTCTCTTTATTAAATAGACTGCATATCGTTCTGTATATGTATATTTCTGTAATTCACTATTGTTATTTAAGTTATATATATAGGTAACAGCTTTTATTAGTTCTTGTTGCAAATCAATTAGATTTTCTTGTAAATCTTCAAATATTTTAGTAGTTGCTTTTAGATAACTTTCATTACTGCCATAATTACTACTTAATTCAAATTTATAATCCTTATCTAAATCTCTTAATATCTCAAAACCATAAGCATAAAAGAAACTTTTATTAGCAGACTCAAAGTTAGATAAGTCAGCATTTAAGAATTTTAATAGCATTAGTCCAAACTTTTCTTGGAATGGAAAATACAAAGTAGCAGGATGTTTTAAGCCGTTATCTGTTTTTTCCGTTTCTTTATAATAGACATCTCTTAATTTATTTTCAGTATCTAAATGGAAATCAGCTTTATAAAAATATAAAGGTGTAGCATAATATTCTTTTTTTGTTTCAGTATTAAACCAAAAGTAGAAGTCATCAAAAAAGGTTACTTCTGGTAGTTCCATACAAATTTATCTCCCTTCTAAAAATCAAATTTTATTAAAAATGATAAACAATTTAATAAAAATAATAAATTGTTATTGACATTCTATATTTATTATACTATAATACTAATATAATTACAATACTTTCTTCAAAACTAATTGCTAAAAGTCGTAGAATAAAAATTCACTAAATTTGGAGAGATGATTGTAATAACAATGTGTTTAAGATTCTAAACAGACTATTAACAACACAGTAAAGTAATCTAATTTGCATATTTTGTTTTTATTAGTAGGTGTGAAATTGTAGTTTGTTAGAATAGAGAATCTAAAAAAGGAAGAGGGTGAGAAAAATAAAACAAAAGTTAGACAGCAGAGGTACAAAAGATAAGATAATTGAATTATTCTTTACAAAACATTTAAGACTAACAGAGATAGCAAAGAAATTAAAAGTCGGTATGCCATATATAACAAAGATAATTCAAAAAGATTCAAGATATATTCGAGAGAAAGAAAACAGAAGGCAAGAAAACAAAGAAAAAAGTAAAACTCAAAAACGAATATATGCACAAAACAGAAGAAAAAAGGAAAAAGAGGAAAAGCAAGAATATCAAAAATTATTAGTACAAATAAATAAAGATAATGGATATTTATCTACTAAAAAGAAAGAAAATGATTTACAATTTGTAAACTGTAATAGAAGTGTTTATGACTATGATAAAAATAGTAGTGATTTAGTATTAAAAGATAATATAAATGCTGGATATGCAGTTCCTAAAAGAGTTAGTAATATTGTAAATCCCAATATGATAAAGAGTAATAAAATATGTGTTTAATTGTATGCTTTGAAACAATCAAGGTGTATTTTTTTACTCTAATTTAGAAAGAGGTATTAAGAATGATTTTATTAATCAAGAATTTTGGAAAATATGTTGAATAGCAATAGGTTAATAAATTTATATAACTGAATTAATAACCATAAATAGCTATTCACAGGGAAGGAATAGGTATTTAGATGAAACAAGAATATAAAATAAAAGAAGTGTTTGATGAGAAGGCTAAAACAATACAAGAAAAACTACAAGAAACATTTATAAGTTATTTAATTGAAAAAGTTAATAATAAATAGTTGTATAGGCTAGTCTGTATGTGTTTTTACAATAAACTAGCCTAAATTTGTAAATATGAGTTGAAATATTTTTATATAAATTGTATAATTCAGTTGTAAATTGGATAGGAGGAAACCTATTGTTATTAGAAAGAGAGGTTTAAATGATAACAATAGCAAATCCTGAAAAATATGTAGCAGGATTATATGAAAGATTATCCAATGAAAATATTGAAGTTGGTAATGGCGAAGTAATAGTAACAAACGAAGATGAACAAGAAAGTGGAAGTATTAGCACACAAAAACTATTTTTAAGAAACTTTTGTAAAGATAACAACATACAAGTATATGATGACTATACAGATGATGGAGTTTCTGGAGCAACATTCGACAGACCAGACTTTAATAGAATGATAAAGGACATTGAAAATAAGAAAATCAATTTAATAATAGTAAAAGACTTATCAAGGTTTGGAAGACTATCAAGTAAAATATCGTACTATTTAGAAGAATTTTTTATTGAAAAAGGTGTAAGATTTATAGCAGTAACAGACGACATAGACACAGGACATATTGAAACATCAGAAGAAATGGTACAATTTAAGGCATTTTTCAATGAGTGGTTTTTACGAGATACATCAAGAAAAGTAAGAAATGGAAAGAAAACAAGAGCAAAAGAAGGAAAAGTAATGACAACATATCCTACTTATGGCTATAAGAAAGATCCATTAGACTATAACCATTATGTAATAGACCAAGATATAGTACCAATCGTTAGAAGAATATTCATGTTAGCACGAAACGGAATGACACCAACGGAAATAGGAAAAATCTTAACAGATGAAAGAACTCTAGTACCATCAGAAATTGTTGGAAATGCACATACAAGAAAAGATGGAATAAAGAGAGGTTGGAACAGAAACACAGTAAAAAGAATATTACAAAATGTAACTTACTTAGGTTGGGTATCAAATGGAAACACTAAAAAGATAAACTATAAAAGCAAGAAAACAATGATAATGCCTAAAGAAGATAGAATAATTGTAAAAAATATGCACACACCAATAATTGATGAAGAAACTTTTAATATAGTACAAGATATGATAAAAAGCAGAACAGGAGTAAGAACAAAATCTTATGATTGGCTATTAAAAGGGTTAGTATGTTGCAAAGAATGTGGAAAGAAATTAAGTCTAGTACCACAAAAACATCCAAACAAAACAACATTTTATTTAAGGTGTAACACTTATGCAACGAATACACATTTAGGTTTATGCACACCACATAGCAATAACCTAGAAAAAGTAACAGATTTTGTAATCGAACAAATCAAGAAAAGATGTAGAGAGTTCTTAAATGAAGAAAAATACACTAAAATAGCTAATATATCAAAAGACAAGATAATCAAAGATAGGTTTAATGTAAAAAATGAAATTCTTATTTTAGAAAAGAAAGTTAAAGATATAAACAAGCGAATAGACAAGTTGTATGAAGATAAATATAATGGACTATTTGAAGATGAAGATTTTACAAGACTTTATTCAAAGCAGATAGAAAACAGAAAACAAGCAGAAGAAAGAATAAAGCAGTTACAAGAACTAGAAGAAAAAGAAGATTCTTCAATAGACATCAATAAACTTGTAAGAGACTTTGTAAATATGAAAGAAATAACAAGAACAATGCTTGTATCTTTAGTAGATAAGATAGAAATATCAGAGAATAAAGAAATAACGATATATTATAAATTCAATATTTTAAATATGGAAAATGAAAATAAATTACAAAATGTTGGCTAAATTTTAAAAAATAGTCATAACGGAATATTAGGACAATTATTGTATTATTAATATTAGCTACTATTACCATTTCTACATTAACAGGAGAAAATGGAATTTTAAACAAATCCAATTTAGCAGGAGAAGAAAGCAAAAAGAAACAATATGAAGAAATTTTAAAAATTATTGGTAATGGATTAAGAGGAGATAAAATAGAAAATAACTGGAATAGCAAAACTTATTTAGATGAATTTGAGAATCAAATTAAAGAAGAAGAGATATTTAAAGGAGCACAGCTCAACAGAAAAAATGATGAAACAATAATTATAATTACTAAAGAAGGGTATGGATATAAAATAACAGAAGATGATATTGAATTTATTGGAAAGCAAGGAGAAACTGAACCACCAAAGCTAGAAGAAAGCAATATAAAATTTACTTATGACCCATTACAAGAAGAAAAACAATGGACAAATGAAAGTGTAAAAGTAAGTATTTCTAGTGACATAGTAGATTATGATTTACAATATTCTTTAGATGGAAATAGTTGGAGAAATTATCGGAGCAGAAATAGAAATGGAAAGCAATGGTCCAATTTATGCAAGACTAGTAAATGATTTATACCAAGTTGTATGTTTGGCAACAGGAAATGTAAGCAATATTGATAAAGACGTGCCAGAAGAAGCAGTAATGGTTTTAAGTGCAACAGAAGCAGGAACAGATACAAATGTTACAGCAGATGTTACACAAAGTGACAAACAAAGTGGGGTAGAGATAGGAAAATGCAAATGGGTTTATAATACAAATCCAAATCCAATAGGAATCGAAGAAGAAAGCTATATTGGAACATTTACACAAGAGACAGAAACTATTAGTTTAAAACCAAAAGGAGCAGGAACATACTATTTACATATATTAACAATAGACAAAGCTGGAAATAAAAGAGAAAGTATATCGGAAGAAAGTGTAACAATTACATACGATCCAAATGCAGAGAGCTTAATTAGAGGTGTTGAAAATATAAGTAGTGCAGGAAATTACCAAATTATAGTTAGTGGAATTACTTATAATGTTCATGTAGAATATTACGAAGGAGATCAAGTTTGGACTACAAATAAAGTATTTGGAGAATCTACTTATTTAGGACAGGCAAATAGTGATGCTAGTAAAATGTCAGTTGTTAAAATAGATGGAGATTTAACTATTAAATCAGGCGTAACAGTTCAAGTTAATCATAATTCTTATGGAGGACCAAAAGGACTATTTATCTATTGTACAGGGAAAATTGAATTAGAAGGACAAATTAGTAATAATTATGGGGCAAAACATCCAGGAGAAAACGTATATTTATGGAAAAATGACAATGGCTCTTATGAAACAGTTTCAGCAAATGGTGCGAATGGTGCAGCTGCGGTTTCTGCTTCAGGTTCTCAACTTGTTGGAAGGAATGGAAATGCAGGTAATGCAGCAAATAATCGATTGCTTGGTGGAGGTGCAGGAGGAGCTGTTGCTTCAGGATGGTTATTTGACGGAGGTTCTGGTGTGATAAATGGATCAAAAGGTGGAAATGCAACAAGCTATTCAGGAGGAGCAGGTGGTGGTGGAACTACTAGAAATAGTAATTCTGTTCCAGTAACACCAAACCATGCTTGGTTATATGCAGGTTCTAATGCAGCAGTGGTAGATGGATCTTGGTATGCTCATCGTTCAGCTGCTGGTGGAGGTGCAGGAGCAGTAGCAGGTATTGGAGTAAAATCAAAAGATGCTATTCGTGCAGATGCAGGAGGAACTGGTTCAGGAGGACTACTAATTATCTGCTCAGAAAAACTAGTATTAAAACAAGGAAGTAAAATTACTGCTAGTGGGGCAAAAGGTGGAGATGCTATTGGAACACAAGAAACTGGAAATGGACACTCAGCAGCAGCTGGTGGTGGTGGCTCAGGTGGAGGCTCAATTAATATTTTTACAAATGACATTGAAACAGCACAAGGGGATTCAATAGCTACTTTCCTAAATGTAAATGGCGGCCGGAGGCGGAACAGCTAGTGGTACAAAATGTAATTATAATGGTGGAGCTGGTGGTAGACGGAAGTAGTAGTGTTGGAAGTATTGCATCAGGAAACTATGTTCCTATTTATCACAATTAATATAACTTATGATAGTATACTTTCCACAAATGTACTTTTATAAAATTTAATGAATAAAAGAGGCATATTTTTATCATGCCTCTTTTGTTATTATATAGAAAAATCAAAGATTTTATCTATACAACAAACATATTCCACACAAATTTGCAAAAGCAAATTTGGCGGCGAACAAAGACGAGGCATGAAAGATAATCTAAAAGGTCTCAATTTTTTTATGCCTCTTTTGTTCTGTTAATATGTCTTTCATGGGAGGAATTTTCATTACATAGTTTTTCATATTCTTTGCATTTGATTTTATAGTCCATTTGCATACATAAATAACGATAATAACTATAAGCTTGTTCATATTGTATGGTTAATTCATTCATATCTATATTGTCTAGATAAGGTGGGAAAAAACCATTGTTAAAATCACGTTCCATTTATTAATCAACTCCTTAATTCAATATATGCAATAGTTTGTAAATAAATTATAATATATAGAAATTATATGTATGAAAAGTGTTAGAGATTTTTAGCTCTTTTTTGTTATATAGCAAAGATTAAAGATTTTACCTATACAACAAAATAGATTTTATACAAATTTAAAGCAAATTTGGCGGCAAACAAAGACAAAGCATGTAAGACAATCTAGTTGGAAAATTTAATCATACTACTTTTTTTAAAAATGAACTGTTATAAATCAAAGTTCAAAAAGGGAAAAATATTAATAAATAAATATGTGTAAAAACTAGCCAATAAACCTTGTAGCAATTTACCATAAATATAGGGTTTTATAGATAAATCAGTTTTTGAAGTAATACTCCAAACTTGTAAAAAAACTGAAATACCACCAAATCCAAGTAAAAAAGCTACAAATATGATATTTATAGAAATTTTTTTACAATTGATTGAACAAATACTATTAATTCCATTAGTAATTTCTAAAATACCAGTTAAAAGTCCTTGTATAAAACTACTATCAATATTAAAAAATTTAAAAATAGGCTCAATTAAAATGGTCATGCTAGATAATAAACCACTTGCTTTAAAAATGGATATAATACTAGAAAAAATAACAACAAATCCACCAATTAAAAGAATAGTAGAAATACTACTTGTAATACTTTGAGCTAATATTTCCCCTAAATTAGAAAAAGAAGCTGAGTTTTTTTGCATATTATAAGAGTTTGAAGTAGTTGTCTTATTCCATGTGTTTTTGCCTTTTTTCCAATAACGAAAAATAAAACCAACACTGATACATGCTAAAAAATGAGTAATGAATAGCAAAATACCAATAGTTGTATTATGGAACATCAAAATACCAACAGTTCCAATAATAAATAAAGGGCCAGAATTGTTAGTAAAACTAAGTAATCTTTCACATTCTTCTTTACTACATATATCGTTTTGTCTAAAATTACTAGCAATTTTTGCACCAATAGGATAGCCACTAATAAGCCCCATAATAAAAGCAAAAGCACCGTTCACCACGAATATTAAAAATAGGCTTCATAAAACGATTTAATATGTTGCCAATAATTGTTACAATATTTGTATGCATTAATAATTCAGTAGCAACAAAAAAAGGAAAAAGTGATGGAATAACAGAATTTGCCCATAAATTTAATCCGGATTTTACAGCAGGTAGATTACTTTTAGAAAAAATTAATAAACAAAATGTAAAACCTAAAAACAAAAAAGCTAATAAATTTCTTTTTAATTTAATCACATAAAAATTTGTTTTTGAAATCATAATAACCTCTTAAAAAAAGTATATTGTAGTTACAAAGGCACAGCCTAAAAATTGGATACAAGAGTTTTGTAACATATTATAATATATTGCAAAAAAATCAACTTATGAATTTTGAAAAAGGATTTTTTACCTTGCTTTTTTTTGTAATTTATAGTAGAATAAAAAACAACTAGTAGCCAATAAAATAAACTAGAACAAAAAAGAGGGAGTGAATTTTTTTGGATATTGCAAACCAAATCAAGAATTTAGGTATACAACAAGAAAATATACTTTACAATGAACCGATGAAAAAGCACACTACTTTTAAAATTGGAGGACCAGCACAAATTTTTATCAAAATAGACAATATAGAAGACCTAAAAAAAGTCTTATTATTTGCAAACAAAAACAATCAACAAGTAACAATAATAGGAAATGGAAGCAATTTACTAGTTTTAGATGAAGGAATAAAAGGAATTACATTAAATATAAGAATAGAAAAAATAGATATTCAAAAAAAAGATGAAAAAGTAAAAATAATTGTAGGAGCAGGGGAAAAAATAGGAAAATTAGCAAGAATATGCTTGCAAGAGCAAATAACAGGGTTAGAAGAATTATCAGGAATTCCAGGTACTATTGGTGGAGCCATTAGAATGAATGCAGGTGCACATGGCAAAGAAATGAAAGACATAGTAAAAACTGTAAAATGCATGGACTACCAGGGAAATGAAAGAACATTTACAAACGAAGAATTAGAATTTAATTATAGAAGTAGCATTTTCAAAAAAGAAAAATATATCATCACCCAAATAGAATTATCATTACAAAAAGGTAAAAAAGAAGATATAAAAGAAAAAATGGAAGAATATGCATTATATAGAAAAGAAAAACAACCAATAGAATATCCAAGTGCAGGTAGTACTTTTAAAAGAGGAAACGACTTTATAACAGCAAAACTAATTGACGAAGCAGGATTAAAAGGCTATCATATAGGAGATGCAGAAGTATCTACTAAACATGGAGGGTTTGTAATAAACAAGGGAAATGCAACAGCAAAGGATGTTTTAGAATTAATAGAACATGTAAAAAATGAAGTATATAACAAATTCAAAAAGCGAATTGAATTAGAAATAGAGATTATTGGAGAAAACAACAGTTAGCCAGTACAACAAAATTCGTTTTGGGTCATTCAGTGCCTGTCCCAATTATGCCCAAAGTGCAAAAGGGCTACTCAGTGCCTGTCCCAGTTATGCCCAAAGCGCAAAAGGGCTACTCAGTGCCTGTCCCAAATATGCCCAAAAAGAGAGGAATGAATTGTAGAATGAAAGGTTTTATGCAATGGTTTAAAGCTAGTAATAAAATGAAAAGATGGATATTTTTAATATTAATAGGAATCTTGCTTGCCTGCTATGGTTTAGCAGAAGTTTTAGTTATGAAAGAGATTTCTTTTGAAGAGGTTGGAAAGGTTGTAGTTATATTTGTTTTAGGATTTATTTCTATTATATTAGGACTAATTTTCTTAAACAAACGTACATTAGAGGTTCTTATTGAGGCAACAGATGAACGTATGGAAAATAAGAAAAATGTAAATGTAAAGTCTTTGATTTTTGACAAAACAGTATATGATCAAGGGCCTAATATTGTTGTAATTGGAGGAGGAACTGGATTAAATACTGTTCTTTCTGGTCTTAAAAATTATACAAGTAATTTAACTGCAATTGTAACTGTTTCAGATTATGGAGAGGGAATTACTAATTCAAGAAAAGAATTAGAGATGTTACCATTAGGAGATGTTAAAGATAGTATTGTTTCACTTACAACAAAACAAGAGGAGATAGAACCTTTATTTAATTATGAATTTACAAAAGGTAAATTAAAAGGGCTTAATTTTTCAGATATTTATTTTTCAGCTATGAATGAAATAAATGGAAACATTGGAGATGCTATTATTAAAAGTAATGAAGTGGTTAAAATGATTGGTAAAGTAATACCAGTAACAACAGATGAAATGAAAATAGTAGCAGAGCTAGAAAATGGTTATTTAGTAGAAGAAAAGTCTAGAATCCCAGAAGTAGTAGCAGAAAAAATAACAAAAATCAACAGAATTTTCTTAAGTCCATCAAATTGTAGACCAACACCAGATGTAATGGAAGCAATAAAAAAAGCAGATTGTATTATAATTGGTCCAGGAAGTTTATATACTAATGTAATACCTAATTTACTAGTTGGGGGAGTTGCTAAGGCAATTAAAGAAAGTACAGCAATAAAAGTCTATGTTAGTAATATTATGACAGAACCAGGACAAACGGACTATTATAGTGTGTCTGACCACTTAAAAGCAATTATAGACCATTGTGGAAATGGAATTGTTGATTATTGTATTTATGATACAGGAGAAATTATACCAGAATTTATTAAAAAGTATAATTTAGAAGGTCAAGAGCTAGTATTGTCAGATGTTGATAAAGTAAAGGGAATTAAATTTTTACAAAGAAATTTATCTATGATTTCTAATGATAAAATTCGTCATGACCCTAATTTAGTAGCAGCTTCCATTATTGAATTAATTTGTGATGATTTAAAATATCAAGATAAACAAAATGACCCACAATATTTGATGTTAAATACGAAACTAAGGGAAGAAAAAAGAATTAGCAAAGTTCAAAAATCAATGAAAAAGAAAGAAAAAAAGGAGACTAAAACAGGAAGACATGGAAAAGGTGGAATAGGAGCAAAATTTAAAGGAAAAAGTAAGTTTAGTAATAAGTACAGTGATAGGATAGCAGCTATTAGAGAGGCAGATACGAATGCCAAAAAGAAAGTACAAAAAGAAAAAATCCAAAAGGAAAAAGAGAAAATAGAAAAGAAATTACAAGAAGAAAATCCATATAAAATGGAAGAAATAAATATACCAGAAGTTGCAAAAGCAGAAATAGAAGAGATTAGACAAAAAGTAGAAGAAAGAACAGAAGTGGAAATGCGTTTAGAAGAAGGTTTAAAAGCAGTAATGGAAATGCAAGAGGAAATTAATAAAACAAAAGAACAAGTAGAAAATGAGCCAATAATGCAAATACAACAAGAGCATATAAGTCAAGAAATAGAAGAAAAGAAAGCAACAAAGCCAAAAAGTGCAAGAGGTAGAAGAAGAAACAGTAGGGACAGTGCTTAAATGTGTCACTAATTTAGTCGAAAAATGTCTAAATTAATACAATCATTTTACAGGATTTTATAAAAAGACAAAAAATGACAATAAATATGAGACAAACGAGACCTGTCCCTACTGTCTCAAAGAAAGGAAAATAAATATGAAGATTACCAAAGAGAAGTTGAATTTAGAAGAAGGATTAAATAAGGAATGGTTATTAACAAATGGAATAGGAGGTTTTAGTTCTTCAACAGTTATAGGAGCAAATACTAGAAAATACCATGGATTGTTAATTGCACCATTAACACCACCTGCTAGAAGGTTTTTGATACTTTCTAAGTTAGATGAGAGTATAGAAATAAGAAACAAAAAATATGATTTATATACAAATATTTGTAAATCATATATTTCTAAAGGGTATGAATATCAAGAAGAATTTAGAAGAGATTATGTACCTATTTTTAAATATAAAATAGGGAAAGTTGAAATAACAAAAATGGTATGTATGGAATATGGCCATAATACAGTTGGAGTCTATTACAAAATTAAAAATGATGGAACAAAAGCAAAATTAACATTAGCACCTGTTGTAAATTTTAGAGACTTTCATCAAGCAAATACAGACCATTATTTTGATATAAGACAAACTGTCAATAAAAATAAAGTAAAATTAATAATAGACCGGTAATTCTACTACTCCAGTTTATATGCACTTATCAGAAGGAGAATACCATCAACATGATAATGATACATTTTTTAATATGTTTTATGTAGAAGAAGAAAAAAGAGGATTTTGCCCAGAAGAAAATCATGCTGTACCTGGTGTATATGAGGTAGAAATACCAGCAAAAGAAGAAAAAGAGATTTCTTTTGTTTGTTCTTTAGAAGAAAATATTGAGCAAAAAATAGTAAAAAGATTTATCAATAATGAGATAATCCGTATAGGAGAGATGTTTAATGAATCTTTATTAATTGATAATAGAAAACAAAATAAAACAAAAAAAGAACAAGAAAGAGATGACTTAGTAAGGACTTTCTTAATGTCAGCAGACAGTTTTATAGCATATAGACCTGCATTTTCTTTACATACAGTTTTAGCAGGTTATCCATGGTTTTTAGATTGGGGACGAGACACTTTAATTGCTTTTGAAGGAATTATATTAATTCCTAAGAAGTTTGAAATTGCAAAAGAAATATTATTAACCATGATACGAGATGTCAAATTTGGATTAATTCCAAATGGATATTCAGGTTATGACAATAGACCATTATACAATAGTGTAGATGCTTCTTTGCTACTATTTGAACAAGTACAAAAATACTTGAAATATACAGGAGACTATGAATTTGTAAAAGAAAAATTATATCCTGTCATGCAAGAAATTATAGAAAATTACTGCAATGGAATTGATGTAGATGATAACAATATCTACTTAGATACAGATGGATTAATAGTGTCAGGAACAGAAGAAACACAAAACACTTGGATGGATGCAAAATATGATGGTATAGCAGTTACACCAAGAAATGGAAAAGTTGTAGAAGTAAATAGCTTATGGTATAATGCAAATCAAATTATGGCTGAACTTTCAAAAAAATTCAAACATCCAATTTTAAGTAAAAAATATAAAGAATTAGCACAAAATTGTAAAAGAACTTTTGAAGAAAAATTTTATAATGAAAAAAAGAAATGTTTATATGATGTAATAGGAGATGGAAAAATACGACCAAACCAACTATTTGCGTTGTCTTTAAGTTATCCAGTTTTAGAACCAAATTCCGCAATTGCAAATAAACTACTACAAACTGTTGAGAAAAAATTATTAAACTCTTATGGATTACAAACTTTAGCAAAAGATGAAGAAAACTATGTAGAAGTATATGAGGGAGACCCAAAACAAAGAGATACAAGCTATCATCAAGGAATTACATGGCCTTGGCTATTGGGATTGTATTATGATAGTTTAAAAAATACATTACAAGAAGCTAAGACTTCAGATGACAAGAAAAAATGGGAAGAAAAGCTACAAAAATTCATTCAAAAAACTACCAAAACTTTCCAAAAGGAACTTTTTGATAGAGGTTGTATTGGTGGAATTGCAGAACTTTATGATTCATGTAAACCATATTTGCCAAAAGGCACAATAAATCAAGCTTGGAGTGTAGCAGAAGTATTTAGAATTATTTTAAAGAAATAATATTTTAAATTATGGAGAATAAGGATGTTATCAATTGAGAATTTAGAAAAAGAACTGAAAACCGAAAATCTACAAAACCTATACCTATTATATGGTGAAGAATTATTTTTATTAGAAACATCTTTAAAAAAAATAAAAAATCTATTTGGAGAAGCAATTAAAGGAATAAATTACATAACAATTGATGAAACAAATTACAATGAACTAATTGCAAACATTGAAACACCTAGCTTTGGATATGAAAAGAAACTAATTATAGCAAGAAACACAGGACTACTAAAAAAAGATGGAAAAAGAAAAAATGCAGAACTTGTAAAAATAAGAGAAAAACTAGAAAAATATATAAAAGAAAACATAGAACAAATAAAGCAAAGTGTAATATTGGTTTTTATTGAAGAAGATGCAGACAATAAACAAGAACTATATAAAATAATTGAAAATTTAGGTGTGGTGTGCAAATTTGACTATCAAAAACCAATACAAATTGAAAAAAGAATACAAGCAATTTGTAAAGGGTATCAAGTAGAAATTGACAGTAATACTATGCGTTATTTTATAGAGTGCTGTGGTACTAGTATGCAAGACTTAATTAATGAAATACGAAAACTTATTGAATATGTAGGAAAAGATGGAAAAATAAAAAAACAAGATATTGACGAACTATCCATTAAAAAATTAGAAAGTGTTATATTTGACCTGACAGATTCTTTAGGAAAAAAGGAAATTGCAAAATCTCTACAAGTATTAAAAAACTTGATTTATAGCAAAGAACCAATACAAAAAATTTTAATTACATTATACAATCATTTTAAAAAATTGTATTTTGTAGAACTATCTTTAAAATATAACAAAGACATTATAAGCACATTGAATTTAAAGCCAAACCAAACTTTCTTGGTAAACAAATACAAAATGCAAGCAAAATATTTTAAGGAAACAGAATTGAAAAATATTTTACAAGATTTAAGAAATCTAGATTATAAATATAAAATAGGACAAATTGATTTGCAAATTGGGTTAGAAACCATACTTTGTAAATATTGTAGTTAAGGGGAAAATAACTCTATGAATAGATATGAAATAGTAAATGTATATAGAATTATAAATAAAATAAGAGAATTAGAAAAAACTGAAAAAATGTCAGATATAAGAAAGGCATATTATTTATATAGAGAATTAGGTAAAATTTATCAATATAAAGTAAGCTATGCTTTTATGGATCCAAATATTAAGGATGAATTAATTGAAAAAGTTTATTTGTATGAAGATGGGACAAACAACGAAGGAGAAGCACTTTGTATAGACATGGATAAAACTTATGTGGAAGCATTAGAATTGTTGGGAATAGAAGCAAAATTATCTTTTTTAGATGAAAATAACCCATTATCACATGCTAATGTAATATTTAAAGATGAAGAGGAAAATTATTATTATGCAGATATAGTTGGAGATATTATGCATATAAAAACTGGAATGAAAATTAGAAATTTTGGTTTAACTGAAGAACAAGCATTAAATAAGTTATTTAAAAGGGAATGTGATGCAAAAACAAATTATAAAGATAAACTCAATAAAGAAACAAAAGGTAAAATAACTAGAATATCTGAAGAACAGTTAAAACAATGGGATGACAAAGATGGTTATACATATGAAGGATTTTATACTAATGATGTTTTAGATATGTTAGCTAAGGAAATGTTAGATGAAGAATTTCTTTATGGTTTTTTTGGAACAAATAAAAAAGATGAATTAGTACAAAAGAAAATAGAATTTATAATGGAAAGATTGGAAATTATAAATATTCATAGAAGAAAAAGAATTGGAGATTACGAAGCAGGTCGATATTATGAAAAAATATTAAATAAGATTTTAACAAAAGAAGAAAGAGAAAAATATGCACAAATAAATGCTGGATATGTTGAAGAATATGGAGAAAGAAAAGCTAGATTTGTAATGGTAATTAAAAAAGAAAAGGAAAATGTATATTATTTATATAACAACCAAAGTCAGATATTTGAAATCATAGAAAAAGAAGAATTTATAAAAGAGCCAATACAATATATTAATAGACCAAGAGAAAAGATAAATAATATACAATTTGTTAATCATTTTGAAAAAAGATTACAAAAAGAAAGAGATAGATAATTAATCCAAAATGTATAAAAAACCACTTTAATGTTAAAAATAGACTTAAGGTGGTTTTTATGTTAAAAAATAAAAAGAAAACAATAATTATAAGTTTAATAGCAATTATGCTATTTACTAGTGTAATATTTTATATAGTATATAAAAATAATACAGTAGAAGCATTATCAAAATATGGTTCAAGAGGAAATGAAGTAACACAAATTCAAACAAAATTAAAAAGATGGGGATATTACAACGGAAATGTTGATGGGATTTTTGGAACACAAACATTAAATGCAGTAAAGTATTTCCAAAGAAAAAATGGATTAAAAGTTGATGGGATTGCAGGGCCTGCAACATTAAAAGCAATGGGAATTTATTCAAGCTCGTCTTCTAATTCTAGTGGAAGTTCTAGTAATTCTAGCAATGTAAATCTACTTGCAAAACTAATCTATGGAGAAGCTAGAGGAGAACCATATAGTGGACAGGTAGCGGTAGGAGCAGTTGTAATGAATAGAGTAAGGAGTAGTTCTTTTCCAAATACAATATCAGGAGTAATATACCAATCTGGAGCATTTGATGCAGTAAGAGATGGTCAAATTAATTTGGCAGCAGATGCAACAGCAAAAAAAGCAGCTCAAGATGCCATTAATGGATGGGACCCTAGTTATGGTGCAATTTACTACTTTAATCCATCTACTGCAACAAATAAATGGATATGGTCAAGACCAATGACAATAACAATTGGTAGACATAGATTTTGCAAATAATGTGCAATGGGAATATTTCCTTTTGCACATTTTTGCAAAATATAACAATGAATAAATTATGTCTATTACTCAACAGCTTTTTTTTACGATCTTTTATGTTTTCAAAAAAACTATTATGCCTTATTACCCGACAGTTTTGCTTGAAATGAGTAATATTTCGGATATTTTGTCTTTTAAAACAACTATTATGCAAATATAGGTTTACAATAGATATGTCACACCCAAATGTAAAAAATAAAAATAGGA
>CAOKGO010000038.1 GCA_948468045.1 uncultured Clostridium sp.
GTTTTATTACTATCTAAAATAACACAACTCTAAAACCTCAAATTGGTCTAGACTTTTTTGGATAATGACTCCATGTTGTGTCATTTTAGATGAATATTACAGAATTTCATCATTAAAAAATTCATCTATTTTCAATATTTTTTCATACTTTAATTTAGTATTATATCTCTCAATTATTAAAAGATTTACATTATTATATAATGAATATTTATAAAATTCAAGTAATTCATCGTCATTTAAATACATTTTTAAATTTGGAACCACCAAAATATTAGCTATTTTTAATATAGCAATTAAATCAACCAATAACTCTAGTTTTTCTAAAATATGTGTATAATTAATACTATCTATTTTTAAATTAAACACTTTTAAAATATCAATAATATTAATCGAATCATTCATAATAAATTCAAAAGGTAATTCGTTTATTTCATTAATTAAATATTGTTTTAATTTTAGTGTCAATTCTTCTAATTTATAATCTTGACTATTTTGAATATTTTTTGAAATTATTTCATATAATTTATTTAATATTTTTTTAGAATTATAATCAATATTAAATAAATCAAATACTAAATACATATTTTTATCAATTTTTAATTCTTCATCATTTTGGTCTAATAAAAATATCTCATTGTTTTCAAATCCATTTATTTTTTGATTTAAAACATCTATAATATGGGTAAAACACTTGACATTATTTATTTCTATTATATTAATATTGCTATCGTTAAAAATAACTTCATTTTCAAATCCATTAATTTTTAGTTTCATAATATTATTAACCTTTCTGTATCTTCTATAATTTCGTTATTTTTTTCTCCAACAACATATTCAATACTATTGTATTGTTTTTCTGTTATTGTAAGCATTTGAACAATTCCTTTAGGTGGCTTATTTTTATGTATTTTTTCTCTTATTGAATTTGCTATTGATGGATTAAGTGCTAATTTTGAATATACAGATTCTTGTAGCATTATAAATCCATCATTTATTAACATTTTTCTAAACTTTGTATACATTTTCCTATCTTTTACCGTTTCTGTTGGCAAATCAAAAAACAATATAATTCTCATAAATCTAAAACTCATAATTTAATATTTTACTTTCTTTATTATTTTCTAAAAAATCAAATACACTTGCTATAAATATCGGAATCGCATTTGATAAATATTGTTCTTTCTTATTAATTATAATTACTCTATTATATAAATCGATCAACTTATATTTAAATTCTTTATCAAATGCCAATTCTCTATTATTATACACAATTTCATCAACCAGTGGTCTATAAATTTCCATTAAATCAGATGATAAATTGAATTGATTAAATTCATTTTTGTGATTTATTCCTAATGGTGTTATATATCCTTTGCTTACTATATCCCTATTTAGTATAGATAATAAAATAGAATATCCATAATCTAGTGATATATTTGTATTATCTTCTCTCCCTCTAATAAAATCTTTACCAAACAACAAATTAAAATATACCTTAGCTGCATGTCCTTCTCTGTTAGTTTTATCAGCATTTTCAACTTGTTCTTCAAATTCTAATAATTTTTTATATTCTTCAATTTCCAGCTTTTTAAGTAACATAGCTTGATTATAGATCTTATATTTTACAATTTGTTTCCAAGCTTCATCTTTTTTACTTTGTTCCCATTTAGTTTGATTTAAAATCTTTTTACTGGTATTAAATGATCCATAATATGGCATTATTTCACATGATGGATTATGTTTTTCGTCGCAAAATATAACTTTTATCTTTTTATTTGCTAATTCATTTATTAAATATGATGTTATAGAAACCATAGCATTTTCAATTATTATTACATTAATTTCTGATAAATGTATCATTTTTAAGTTATCACTTCTTATTATTAAATAGTCATTTTTGTAACTTAGCTTACAATTTTTATTTACAATAACAGTTCTCCATCCCATCTATTTTAAACCTTCTTTCATACATTCCAGTTACAGATTTATCAATAAATGTCATTTTCAATAATCTTTTAGTATTAAATTTTTGCCCTGATTTTCTTCCTGCTCTATCACTTAGTCCCATGTTTTTCAAGTTCCCTTGTCCTGTTTCCATTAAGTCTATTAAACCATTAATTGTTGATACCTTATCTGTGTCTGCTAATTCATTAAATTTTTCAATCTTATCAGTTAATTTATCATATATGCTTGAAAATACTTTATATTCACTGTGTATTTTATCTATTAAGTACATAAACATCCAACTATATTTTTCGTTTAATTTGTCTCTTTGTTCATCAGTTGCTTTTTTATTGTTGTTCATGATGTATACTAGTTCTTGCATATCATTATTTATTATTAATTCCTTTGATGTTCTAATTTCGCTATCACTACAAAATTTCATTTGTTCATTGTTTTCATCTAGATATTCCTGATTTTTTAATATTTTGTTCTTTATAATTTTAAAATCACTAAAGTTTTCGTCTTTCAAATATTTTTCTTGTATATATTTTTCTAATGAAATCTTTTCTGATTCAATATCATATTTTACTTTAATTGGAATTCCTATTAATTCATATTCTATATTTCCTTTTTCATTTTTATATCCATAAATTACTGAATATGCTTTATTTTCTCCTGAATATCCTCCATATTTTTGTACATCTTTATCTGCTTTTAATGGTATTACTGGATTGTTCTTTGGACTATATAGTGTTTGATTATAAAATTCTCCTGTTTCTTCTTGCAACATCCTACTTATATAACAGTCTTTATAGTTCATTACTTTTTTTATATTTTCTATATCAACTCTATTGTTAATAAATCCCATAATCATTCCATATTTATTTTCTTTATAGTCTTTACTTTGCATATATTTTTTTACAAATTCACCATATTTGAATTCTGCTTTTGAACTTGGCCATTCTTTGTTTATGATATTACCAATCGTAGAGATTATATATGCATCTTGTGCATGATGATAATTATTTACGTTTCTATTTTTGTATAATTTGTATTTTTCTCTAAAACCATGTGTTAATTCAGCTCTTAAAGAGAATATATCTGTATTTGTATACGAATTTTTTAATAAATTTGTTACATATTTGGTTATTTGTCTAGTTTCTACTAATTGCCTTTTAACAAATCTCTCTTTATCCTCTTCTGTTTCAAACATCTTTCTTCTAATTAGTTTATTATATTTACTAGGTGTTATAAGTCCAACATCAAGCAAATTTTTCCACCATGTTTGTTGTTTGTTTATAATTTCGTCATTTAATAATAAGCTGTCAGTTTTTCTTTGATTTTCTCTTTTTAAAACTAATGCTTTATTATCAAGACTATCATCCTTTATGTATGACCTTGGTATTATATGGTCTACTTCGTATAAACTTAAATTGTCTAATTCTAATTTTTCTCCACTATACAAGCATTTCCCATTTTGTATATAATATAAATACATTTTTTCTGTTAGTTCTTTTTGATTTTGTTGTTTCTTTAATTCTTTATATACATTGTTATTATAGTCTTTTAAATATTTTATTTGATTTTCTATTTCTTCATATTTGTCTAATATTTGTTTTGCTCTTTTACTTGTTAATACTTTTTTCTCTTTTTCTTCTCTTGCAAATTCTATGTAAATATTTTGTGGTTCACATTTCATTATTTTTATAATTTCTTTAACCACACAAATTGTTTGCCAAATTGCTCTTTTATTTGCCGGTGAGGTTGGTATTTCTTCAATATCTTTATATACTATTTTCCCTGTTTTTTTAGGAAGCATACTTTCTATTTGTTTATCAAATCCAAAATTTTTTTCATTAATAATTTGCATAAAATTCATGTTAGTTTTTTCTAGCTTGTCCATTATTGAATCTCTGTCATTGGCCTTTAATTCCACTAATAATTTTTTTGATAATCGTGACCATCCTGTATATTTCTTTTTACATAGTTGATTTATTTGTTCATTTGTTAAATTCTTATATTTTTGCTGTATTTTTCTTCTTAATATTTTTTTATCCTCAAATATTGTAATCCAATAAATTAATTCTTCACATTCATCTATATTTGTTTCGTCTACTTTTCCTAATAGATTACACATATCTATATATGATGACATATTTGAGTTGAAGTTTTCTTTATCTGTAAGTCCTTCTATATTTTTTATTTCTTTACCATTTGTTTTATAATACTCTTTTAGCATTTTAGCAGTAACTTTTTTCTTTTTCTTAAAAATATTTTCTATAATATCTATTTTTTCATGTTTTCCCAAACGATGTCTATCTATTCTAATGTTGTTTAGTTCGTTTAAAACACAAAACTCAGAATATAAAATTGATTGTTTTGGTATGACATCTTCATTTATTAAATATGTACATTTATTTGTCATTCTTCTTATAAACTCTTCTGCAGTTGCATCTACATTTATAACTTCCTCAAAATTCCATGGTCTTATTTTTTCTTCTTTATTTTTTACAAGCCATGCCCAATTGCTATTTTTATTTGTAAGAGGTCCTACATAATATGGTATTCTAAATGAAAACAAATCAATAATTTTTTCTTTGTTTGTTTCTAATGTTTTGTAAAATTTTGATTGATTATTAAGTATTTTTACTAATTCTTTTTGGTGAAGTTGATGTGGAATTGCTCCATTGTCAGTTACATTTATTTTTACTAAAAAATTATCATCTTCTAGTTGTTTCAAAATGTCTTCTTTTTCTGCACATTCATCAGGTAGTGTATTTATCTTTTTCTTTAATGTAATAAAGAATTCTTCTTTATTACACTTTTTATATTTTTTCCTAGAACTTTTTCCATTATATGCTACATAATTGTTTTTTTCCTCTTTTCTAAACATTTCTGAGTAATCATTTGGAAAATACTCTTTATATATCTTTTTTAGTTGTTTTAAATCGTTTTTGTATTTTTCGTATTTTTCAATCATAGCTACTGATATATAATTATTTCCTTTTAAAATGTCTTGCAATATGAACCAACTATAAATATTACTCATTGAATCATATATATTTGAATATTCTTGTAAAACTTGTTTAATTTCTTCTTCATTTTCTATATCTGTTGCAAATGATATTTTTGATTTTTCAATTTCTGTACCAAATATTTTGTTTAAATCTATACTGTAACCTAAAAATGAATTTACCAAATTTACAATAATCGATTTCTCTGTTTTATCAAATTTAAACATATTAATTATCTTTTCTTTTTTATTTGCTTTGGCTAAATTTTTCTGTTTTAATATTTTTATTATTTCTTCTTTATTTTCACTTAATGTAATTTCATATTTATCATTTAGAAATTCAATAATTTGCTCTAGACTTTCTTCTATTTGTGCTACATCTTCTGCAAAATCTCCCTCATATAAAAAATTTCCTCTATATTTTATTATGTGATGTAATGCCAAGTATACCAACCTAATGTCAATTTTTTTAGTCGTGTTTACTAAATAATTTCTCAAATGATAGATTGTTGGAAATTCATTGTAATAGTCTATGTCTGTATATGCGTTATCTTCAACAAAAAGGTTGTATTTTCTTCTTAATCTTGAACTAGCTATTTTTTTATCTTCAAAGTCTAATGAACTTTCTTTTAATAATGGTAAAAAATTTGGATATTCTTTTTCTATGTCGTCAATCATTAAGCTTTGCAATATGTTAATTCTTTCTTTTCTTCTATTTAGTCTCCTTCTTGTACCTCTGTAATTTCTTCTTTCTACTGCTGTTCCGTGCTTCTTCAAACAGTCTTGAGCCCCACATATTTTTATTGTTTCTTTTTATTATTTTGTTTTCAGTATCTGTAATACACCACCCTACTGATCCTACTCCAATATCTAATCCGAATATTATAATTTTTCACTTGACATTTCCTCCATTCAATGTTATATTTAATTCGCTATTAAATTACTATCTAAAATAGCACAATGAGTTAAAATAAGGTTTAACCTTTAATACCAAGAAATTGGTTTCACTTAGGTGATTTTAAGTTCTAGTTTTCTAGAACTTTTTTTATATTATAGGAAATTTCTCCGAACTTCCTATAATATAAGCATTCCACACAATTTTATTTTACTTCAAGTTATTTATACCATAAAATAGAATTTTTCTCAATAATTTTTTTTAAGTTTATACTTTTTACAATTCAAGGATTTAAGCTTAGGTGCACAAGCTTTCATTTATTTCACACCTAAGCTTAAATCCTTGAATTGTAAAAAGCCAAAATTTGAAAATTCCTAAATTGTTAAAATATTATTTATAAAATCTCTTGATATGAACCATCGCACTTTTTTCTAGTCGTGAAACTTGAGCTTGCGAAATCCCAATTTCTTCTGCAACTTCCATTTGAGTTCTTCCATCAAAAAATCTTTTTATTACTATAACTCTTTCTTTCTCATTTAATTTTTGTAATGCTCCCTCAATTGCCATTCTCTCTGTCCACATTTCATCTGTGTTTTTACTATCTTTTACTTGATCCATAATATAAATGCTTTCCGCCCCATCATTGTAAACTGGTTCTTGCAATGAAACTGGGTCTTGTATTGCATCAAAACTGAAAGCTATATCTTCTTTTTTTACTCCTAATTCTTTTGCAATTTCATCAATTTTAGGTTCTCTTCCATTTTCTTTTATATATCTCTCTTTGAATTGTATTGCTTTATATGCTAAATCTCTTACTGACCTACTAACTCTTATGCTATTATTATCTCTTAAATATCGTTTTACTTCTCCTATTATCATTGGTACAGCATATGTGCTAAATTGTACATTTTGACTTAAATCAAAATTATCTATTGCTTTAATTAATCCTACACAACCTACCTGAAATAGGTCATCTGCTGATTCTCCTCTTCCATAAAATCTTTGAATAATACTTAGTACTAATCTTAAGTTTCCATTTATGAATTCTGTTCTTGCCTCTTCATCTCCTGCTTTTATTTTGATAAATAGTTCTTCTTTTTTTTCTCTACTTAAAACTGGTAATTTTGATGTGTTTACACCACATATTTCTACTTTGTTGTTTAACAAAAGAAAAACCTCCTTTGAAAATACTTATGTTTTAAGTATTTCCAAATTTGGCTTTTTTATACTTTTTTGTTTTTTCTATCAAGTCAAACAGGTTGCTCACTTTTAGTGGAACGCTTTATATTATAGGAAGTTTGTAAAACTTTCCTATAATATAAAAAAGAGGTTGGCCCTCTTTTTACCCTATTTTACTAGAAATTTCTTTTTTCATCTTGCCAATAATCTTCTTTTCTAATCTTGATATGTAACTTTGTGAAATACCGTAATTCATCTGCAACCTCTTTTTGTGTTTTCTCCTTTCCAGTTAAAAAACCAAAACGCATTTCCATAATATTTTTCTCTCTATCATTTAACTTATTAATAGATGCTCTTAAAAGTGATTTATCAACTTCATCTTCCAAATTTCTTGAAGTAATATCTGCCTCTGTACCCAAAATATCTGAAAGTAACAATTCATTTCCGTCTCCATCTTTATTTAATGGTTCATCAATAGAAACTTCACCTTTTATCTTGTTATTTTTCCTTAAATACATAAGTATCTCATTTTCAATACACCTTGAAGCATATGTCGCAAGCTTTATTTTTTTGTCACTGTTGAAAGTATTTACTCCTTTCATTAAACCAATTGTACCAATAGAAATTAAATCCTCTATACCAATTCCTGTATTTTCAAACTTCTTAGCAATATAAACTACTAACCTCAAATTCCTTTCTACTAGTTTTTGCCTTACTGGTAAGTTATTTTCTTGGCTTAGCTGCTCAATAAGCTCTGATTCCTCTTCTGGTGACAATGGTGGTGGAAGTGTCTGACTTCCTGCAATATAAAATATTGGTAAATATTCGATTTCTTCTTTTTCATTAATATATTTGGCACAAATTGTGTTAATTCCATTTTTCACAAATTCAAAAATATTCATAATCTCTTAGGCTCCTTTCTTTTTACGATGTGTTTGGGGACTTAGATAAAAATACATCATATTACTAAACTTTAATTTAACAAATTTATATATTTTTAATTTTTTAATAATTCGGGGGGACCAGCAAATTATAGAATGTTATTAAATTTTTATTTAATATAAAAATTTAATATACAGTCTATTATGTAGTTGGGAATTGGAAAATTAAAAATATATAAATTTGCTAACACTACTCTTTGAAAGATGTATTTTTATCTAAGTCCCCAAATACATCATTCCCATATTCCCATTAGGGCTCTATATTCTCCTCTTTTGGTTAATGATTTATTATAAATTCCAATAATTATATTTTCCTTTTCTTCTTTATCTATTTCTTTTATTTTTATGCTTTCTGCTTTAATTCCTAATAACATTCCATTTTGCTTTCCTAAAGAAGAAAATGGAATATATTTTAGTTTTGTTATATATTCTTCTTTTATTTTCTCTGGTATGTTATCAAATTCACCTCCTAATATATTTTCTAAATTGTTTAATATCTCTTTTGGTATACATTCATACAAAAGAGTATGTTCTACCACAATAACAGGTGTATTGGTTAATGGTTCTTTTAGCCCGTTTCCTGTATCTAACATAGCTGTTGTCTTTATTTTTTTTCCGTTTAAAGTTATTTCAATTTCATAAAACATATCTTTTTTTGTTATTTTAGATTTTACAACAGTAAATGCAGCTAAAATTATTACAAATGCTACTATTGCCCCTAATATGACTGTTTTTAATGGATATGTCCCTAAAAAAAGTCCATTTTTCATTAAAATATCTTGCGGTTTTACAATGTAAATTAGTGCAAATGCTGCCCCACCAAAAACAAAAGATGTTAGATAAAAAATTAATATGTCTTTCCACAATTTTTTTATTGTTTGTGGATTAAATGCTATATATACTATTACAATGGATAATATTATTTTTAATATCATACTTGAATAAATTTCTAAGATTGACATATAAGATACTACTGAATAAATTGCTCCGATTAAACTACCACTTAAAAGCCTTATAATTTTTATTTTTTCTTTTAAAATTATTCCTGTTGCTAGTAAAATTATAAAGTTCATTATTAAATTTTCTATTAATACTATATCAATATAAATAGTCATGCTATCACCTGCATGGCTATTATACTCCTCTATTCTAAAAAAAATTGTCTTTTCTTATTGGCGAAAAAAAGAAATTATCGACATTTTTCATATACCAAAACAAAAGGAGCATGATAAAAATTTTTAACCTTATAGATTACTTTACATGCTCCGTCTTTGTTCGCCTGCCAAATTTACTTTAGCAAATTTGTGTAGAATGTTTGATGTTATATGAAAATCAGAGATTTTTCTTATAACATCAAAAAATAGGATTTGGGGGTCGTCCCCAAATCCTACATATTTTTGTTTTTGTTTTTTCTTAGGAAAGATGGTATGTCTAGGTCATTTTGTGATGAGTTTGGCTCTGTACTAGATGGTATTGAATTGATTTTCTTTTCCCAAGTTTTTGATACTATGTTATCTACTCCAATGCTTGATATTGTTTCGTTTTTTTCAAATCCTGTTGCAATTACTGTAATTTGAATTTCGTCTGACATACTAGGGTCTGTTACTGTACCAAATATAATGTTTGCTTCAGGGTCTACACTACGTTGTACTAATTCTGCTGCTGTGTTTACTTCATGTAATCCTAAGTCTTCTCCACCTGTAATGTTGATTATAACTCCTTTTGCTCCTTCTATTGATGTTTCTAATAATGGACTTTGAATTGCTTCTTTGGCTGCGTCTTCTGCTCTGTTTTCTCCTGATGCACTTCCTACTCCCATGTGTGCCATTCCTTGGTTTAACATTATTGTTTTTACGTCTGCAAAGTCTAAGTTTACAAGTCCTGGTATTGCAATTAAGTCTGAAATACCTTGTACACCTTGTCTTAATACATCATCTGCCATTTTGAATGCTTCAATTATAGATGTTTTTCTATCGATTATTTGTAATAGTTTGTCATTTGGTATTACCACTAATGTATCTACTTTTCCTTTTAAACTTTCAATTCCTCTTTCTGCTTGTGAAAGTCTTTTCTTTCCTTCAAATGTAAATGGTTTGCTGACTACTCCTATTGTTAAAATCCCCATTTCTTTTGCAGTATATGCAACTATTGGTGCAGCTCCTGTTCCTGTTCCTCCACCCATTCCGGCAGTAACGAATACCATGTCTGCTCCTCTTAGTACTTCTGCTATTTCTGCTTTGCTTTCTTCTGCTGATTGTGCTCCAATGTCAGGGTTTGCTCCTGCTCCTAGTCCTCTTGTTATTTTCTCTCCTATTTGTATTTTTGTACTTGCTTTTGATGTTTGTAATGCTTGTCTATCTGTATTAACTGCGATGAAATCAACCCCTTTAATTCCAGCATCAATCATTCTATTAACAGCATTATTTCCAGCTCCACCAACACCTATAACTTTTATGGTTGCTGTTCCATCCATCATTGTAATATTATTATTGGTTTCCTCATTGTAATCCATCATTTAGTTTTTCCTCCCTTTAAATTAGCTATTTCTAGCTACTTTTATATTTTTTAAAATTAATAACTTAACTTTTTGAAAATAAAATTTATTGATATTTTATTTTGGCTTGTGTTGTCAACTAAAAAGTTTCATAGTATTTCTCTTTAAGAATAGAAAAATTCTTTTATTCTTTCCATTATTGTTTTGAAAACACTTTCATCTGTTTGTGTATCAATGTTGCTAGATACTGTTTTAGCAAAAGGCCTTGCTGCTATGTACCTTACTAATGCATAACTCGTTCTATACATAGGTTTTACAGTGCTTACTGCCCTTCCTGTTGAAATTTTTACAGGAATGTTTAAGTTGATTTTTCCGAGCTACATCGCTTTTGTTAATATTTATTATTCCTTGTCCTGTTAATACAACATTGTTTATTTTTTGTTTGACACCTTGATTTGTTATTTCTTTGTTGATAATAGAAAATATTTCTTCTATTCTTGCTTCTATGATTTCTATTAGTTCTGAACTTTTGATAATTCTGTTTTTGTTATTGTCTCTTGATGTGTTTAGTATAATGTCATTGTCATTATCAATGAATGATTTTAAAGCTAGTCCATATTGCCTTTTTAGCTTGTCCGCTTCTTCTTCTGATATGTTTAATACTAGTGCAATGTCATGTGTAATGTTATCTCCACCTACTGGTATAGAATTCGTATGTACAAATGTTGACCCCTCAAAAACACCAATTTCCGTATTTCCTGCACCTATATCTAAAAGCATAACATTGTCATGTAATTCATTTTTGTCTAAAATTAGGTTTCTTTCTGCTAAAGCAACTGGCACAATTCCATCAATTTCTAGTCCTGCTCTTTTAAATACACTATTTAGCTGCCTTACATAGTCCCTTTCTGCTAAGATAACTTGTGCACTAATTGTAAAACTAGAGCTTAGGTTTCCTACTGGGTCTGTTACAATATTTCCATTTTCTAATGTTATTTTGTCTGGAACTATATCAATTAATGTTTTTCCATCAGGAATTTCTATGTCTTTTACTTGCATTATGGCATTTTGGACATCTCTTACTGATATTCCAGCATATTTGTCTTTTACTTCTTTTGTTACACTGTTTTGTACAATTGTTATATATTTTCCTAATATTGTTACATATGCTGAATTGATTTTTAAATTGGTTTCATCTTCGGCATCTTTAATGGTTTTTGCTATGCTTAAACTTATTTCTTCTTCGTTTATTATTTTACCTTTCTTTAGTCCACTACATTTATATGAGGTATTACATATTATTTCAATTTGTCCAAAGTTATTGACTTCGCCTACAACGGTGCGAACCTTACTGGTTCCTATGTCTATACCTACAATGATATCTCCGATTGCCAAGTTAATTCCTCCATTTTTAGTAATAAATTTCCTATCTGTATATATATTACATTTTTAGACAAATGTCAATAGAAATTGTTATATTTTTGTAATAAATTTGTAATAAATTTGTAATAAATTTTATTTATTGCTTTTTAAATCTTTTAGACCATTTATCTACATAGTATCTTCTAATAATTCCAAGGTTTGTAAACATCCTACCTACAAATACAACAATTGCTGCTAAGTAGATGTCTACATTTAATTTTTCTCCTAAAATTGTTAATAAAATGGATAATATAGCATTTCCAAAAAAACCTGTTACAAATATTTTTAAATTAAAATTTTTGTTAATAACAGATGTAATTCCTCCAAATACTGAATCTAATGCTGCAATTATACTAATTGCTAAATAACTTGAATATGTATATGAAATCATAGGTGCATTCATCCCAATTATTGCTCCAAAAATACACCCTACTATAATAGCTCCTATTACCATAACTATCATCCTTTCTTATTTTTTTATTACTCTATATATTTAGTTTTAATTTCATCATTATATTTTGTAATCTTAATATTATTTGCCTTTTCAATAGATATGTCACGCTCTTGTTTTTTTAGTTCATCTACATATCCACCATTTCCAAGTAAAGCACTCTCCAAATAAGTTTGATTTCCAATAGCTTTTATCTCATATGGTGCTAAAATCCTTTGGCCATTTACTTTTATGAACCATTCATAGTTATTTAAGTTGATATCAACAATGTCAGACATATTTATAATTCTTTCATTATTTATTGAAATTGCTTCTGCTCCTGCTAATTTTAGACTATTTACAATCATTAATAAATCATCTGCTCTTGTTGTATTCTCTGTTTCTTTTAATATAATTCTTATTCCATCACCTTGTACATCTGTTTTACCTAAATTCATATTTACTTGTTTTAATTCATCATCTACTAATTTTTCTGTTTCCTCATTAGATTGCTTTGTTTGTTTGTATTCGTTAATTTTCTCTGCTGTTTCATTGTATTTTTGATTTGTTTCTTCATATTTTGCTTTCCAATTAGCAAGCTCTGTTCTAAGTTCTGTTTCTCTCATATTTTCAATTGCAGTAATATCTGTTTGATTTACAATTTTAAATTGCATTAACATTACAAACATAAGTACAAAACAGGAAATTGCAATAGCAATTGCCATAGTGACTTTTCCTTTTTTAATACTATCTTTCACTATATAAAAACTCCTTTCATTTTTTACAATATTTTATTTAATTAGCATACTTATATGTTATAACTCCTGTATATTTTGGTATTGTTATATTATTTGACTTTTCTAATTTAGCTCCAACTGTATCCTTTTTTAAATACTCTAAATATCCCCCTGGTCTTTCCAAAGCTGCCAATTGTTCTGGAAGCCCTATTGCTTTTATTGTAAATGGTGCACCTATTTTTTCTCCATTAATTTCAATAATATTTCCACCACATATAATTCCACTAGTTGGCACTATCCTTTGATCATTAATAGAAATTGCTTCTGCTCCTGCATTTTTTAATTCATTAATTACACTTAGTATGTCTGAATCATGAACAATTAAATCACTTGCATTTAAAGCTGTATTTGTAGCTTTTTTGCTATCACTTAAAGTTACAATTACACCGAGGTCCTGTTACTTCTGTCATTCCTATCATTTTGTTTCCTTTTTTTATTTCATCTTCTTTTTTTTCTAATTGAGTATTGTTTTTTGTTGAGTTCTCTCTTTCCTTTTCTAGCTCTTCTTCTGCTTTTTCTAATTCTTTATATTTGTTGTCATATCTCTCTTTATATTTTAAAACTTCTGCTCTTAAATTATTTTCTTCATGATTTTGGCTAACTATAAAATTAGAACCTTGTACAGTTTTTAATTGTATGCAAATTCCTAATGTTAGAGCAAAACACATAAATCCAAGAACAATACTTACTTTTTCATTTTCTTTCATTTTTATATCTCCTTTTCTTGAAATTTAACAATGCAAAATACCAATTATTTTCCATCATCTATACTAGGCTTTCTCGGAAATAAACTCTAAATTTACTATTCAAATCGCCATTTGCAAAAATCTCCCCTGCTTTTCCTTTTTCCTTTTCTATAATTGCATTACTATAAAGCATTTTATTGCTTAAATTTGTATTATCTCCTAAATGTATTTTCTTTTTTTCTTCTTCTAGATATATACTATATTGATTTTTGTCTGTTATATCAATGCTTGTTATTTTAGCATCTAATTTATATTCTTTGGCTGCATTCATAATTTTTATTATATCTTCTAGTTTTTCTAAATCTTCTTGATTTAATCTATTGCCATTTGAAATTTGTTCTTCTTGTGTAGAAATTCCTTGTATAATTATTTTTTGTTTACTATCTTCTGCTATTTCTAAAATATATCCTTGCTTGCTAAGATATGCATATTTTCCTAAAAAGTCTGCACTATAAATATGTTCTCTTTCTTCTACTTCAATCTCTATACTACTCGGAATTATTCTATGTATTTGTACATTTTCAATATATGCATTTTCTTTTATTTTATTTGAAACATTAGAACTGCTAAATCTAAATATATTTTCTTCAATTTTTAGTTCAGATAAACTTATAATTGTTTCACTACTTACTTGATTATTGTTTTTTACTTGTATATCTTGTATATTGAAAATTGGTGAAACCATAGCAAATGTAACACTTCCTATTATAATTCCTAATAATAACAATAATTCTAAAAGTAATCTTATTTTTTTCTTTCTATTTTGTCTCTTTTTTTCTTCTTTGTTTATTTTGTTTTGTTGTTGTACTTCTTTTTTTATTTTATTTTTATTAGACATTTTTATTGCTTCTTCTAATTCAAGATCAAAGTCTTGTTCTTTTTGTGCTACATTTTGTTTGATTCTTTTTTCTCTTTGTTTAGCTTTCTTTCTTTTTATTTCTTCTTCTAACTTTTCTTTAGATGCTTGTCCTTTTTGTATATAATATGAATCTATTTTAGCCACTATAATTCCTCCATTTCATTGATTTAACATTTTTTGATAAAAGATGGACATGATTAAATTATTTAATTTTTATAGTTTCATGCCCTATCTTTATCTTAAATCTTTTTGTATTTATTTTAGCAAAATGTCTGTTATTTGAAAATTATATTATTTTCTAACTTGAATATCTATTCCGATCTCCTTTAGTTTTTGGTCAAATCTGTCATATCCTCTTAAAATATATTCTATATTTTCAACTACTGTTGTTCCTTTAGCTACACTTCCAGCCATAACAAGTGATGCTCCACCTCGTAAATCAGTTGCCTTTACTGTTGTTCCATAAAGTTTTCTAACTCCTTTTACTACTGCTGTTTTCCCTTCAATTGATATTTTTGCTCCCATTCTAACTAATTCTTGTGTGTATTTATATCTATTTTCAAATAGATTTTCTATAACAATAGATGTACCTTTGGCTAAAGTTAAACTTGTTGTAAAAATTGATTGCATATCTGTTGGAAATCCTGGATATGGCATTGTTTTTAGATTTACTGATTTTAATCTTCTTGGTGCTTGTAGTTCTATTTCATTTTTTCCAAGTTTTAATTTGCAACCTGCTTCTTCTAATTTATTAATAACTGGTGTAATATGATTGCAGTTTGCACCTTTTACTTTTATATTTCCACCATTCATAGCTGCTATGCACAAAAAAGTTCCTGTTTCTATTCTATCTGGCATTATATTATAACTAACATCTTTTAGCTTTTTAACACCTTCAATTTGAATTATATCTGTTCCTGCTCCTTTTACTTTTGCTCCCATTTTATTCAAAAAATTCTGCAAATCTATTATTTCTGGTTCCCTTGCTGCATTTGTTATAATTGTTTTTCCGTATACAGAAAACACTTGCTAAAATAGCATTTTCTGTTGCTCCTACACTTGGAAAATCTAAGTCTATTTTTTCCCCTACTATTTTATCACACATACAAGTAATATTTCCATAGTTTTTATTAATATTTATTCCTAATTTTTCAAATGCTTTTAAATGTAAGTCAATTGGTCTAGTTCCAATATCACAACCTCCTGGATAAGAAAATGTGGCATTTTTGTATTTTCCAACTAATGCACCTACAAATATAACTGATGAACGCATTT
>CAOKGO010000039.1 GCA_948468045.1 uncultured Clostridium sp.
ACGGAGCATATAAAGAAATCTAAAAGGTCAAAATTTTAGTCATGCTCCTTTTGTTCTTGTATAAGAAAAACACATTATAAAAATTTACTCCAAAAACTTGAAAAAAAGCTAAAAACAAGTTAAAATAGATAATAGTGAAACTAAAAGAAAGTAGGAAAAACAAAAATGTATATCATAGTAGGTTTAGGAAATCCTGAAGAAGATTATGGAAAAACAAGGCACAATATGGGATTTAATGTAATTAATAAAATTGCAAATCAATATGAAATTGAGGTGACAAAAAAGAAGTTTCAAGGATTATATGGAATGGGAAATATAGAAGGAGAAAAAGTCATTTTATTAAAACCCCAAACATTTATGAACCTAAGTGGAAAAAGTGTTAAAGAAATTCTTAATTTTTATAAATTAGAACCAACACAATTAATTGTTATATATGATGATATTGATATAGAACCAGGAGTAATTAGATTAAGAAAATCAGGAGGAGCAGGAACACACAATGGAATGAAATCTGTTGTACATGAGTTAAATACACAAAACTTCAAAAGAGTGAGAGTTGGAATAGGAATGCCAGAAAAAAAAGAAGATTTAATAGAATATGTAATAGGAGCAATTTCAGAAGAGGATAAGGAAAAACTAGACCAAGGAATAAATTTAGCAAAAGATTCAGTAATTGAAATTTTAAAAAATGGTATAGACATAGCTATGAATAAATTTTGTAGTAAAGGTATAGAAAGGACTTAAAATGATAGAAATAATAATACAAACTAATAAATGTGGAAAACAAATAGCTTTAATTGAAAATGGAAAATTAGTAGAATACTATGAAGAAGAAAAAGAATTTAAAAGAAGAGAAGGAAACATATATATTGGTATTACAAAAGATGTAATAGCAGGTATGCAATCAGCTTTTGTTGATATTGGAACAGAAAAAAATAGTTTTATTCATTTAAAAGATATTCTTCCTAAAGTAGATGAAACAAAAGAAACTTTAAAAGAAGATATAAAAATACAAAAACAATTAAAACCAAATCAAAAATTGCTAGTACAAGTAAAAAAAGATAGTAATGATAAAAAAGGAGCAAGAGTATCTACACATATTAATTTACCAAGTAAATACATAGCATTACTTCCTAATACAGATATTATTACAGTTTCTCAAAAAATTGAAGATGAAAAAGAACAAAAAAGATTAATAAATTTAGTAAAAGAAAATTTAAGCAAAGGAAATGGAGCAATTATTAGGACTTCAGCAAAAAACAAAGAAAAAGAAATTATAGAAGACATCAAAAAAGTAGAAAAAAAGTGGAACAAGATTCTTCAAACTAGTATTAGTCCAGAATTAAAAGAACCAAAACTATTGTATAAAAGTGAAAATATAGTAGAAAAAATGCTAATAGATTTACCAGAAGAAAATAAAAATAAAAAAATTATAGTAAATGACAAAAAAACAAAAAAGGAACTAGAAGACTTTAAAAATGAAAATAAAGAATATAGTGATTTAAAAATAGAAATAAAAGAACAAGAAAATATATTAGACATTTATGATTTAGAAAAACAAATTGAGAAGATACAAAATAGAAAAATTTGGTTAAAATGTGGAGGTTTTATTACAATTGACAAAACTGAAGCATTAACTGCAATTGATGTAAATACTGGCAAATATACAGGTAATCAAAATTTAGAACAAACAGTTTACCGTGTTAATCATGAAGCAACAATTGAAATTGCAAAACAGCTTAGATTAAAAGACATAGGTGGAATTATTATTATTGATTACATTGATATGAAAAATAAAGAAAACAAAGAAAAAATAGAACAACTTTTAAAAGAAGAATTAAAAAAAGATAGAAGTAAAACACAAGTAGAAGGATTTACCAAATTAGATTTAATGGAACTAACTAGAAAACATATTTGTAGTCATAAAGACTAATAGTAACTAAAATTTAGATTAAACAAATATTGTTAAAATTAAAAAAGTGAGGATTGTAATGAAAGTAGGTTTTGTGCATTTAGGATGTAGCAAAAATTTAATTGACACAGAAGCAACAATTGGGATATTTAAAAAAAATAAATATGAAATAGTAAATAATGAAACAAAGGCAGATATTATTGTTATAAATACATGTGGATTTATTGATACCGCTAAGGAAGAAGCAATTAATACAATTCTAGAAATGGCAGAATACAAAAAAAGCAATTGCAAATATTTAATTGTTATGGGATGTTTAGTACAAAGATATTATGAAGAATTAATAAAAGCATTACCAGAAGTTGATTTATTTATAAAAATAGAAGAATATAACAAATTATGGGATAAAATAGAAAACCTAATTAAAGGAAATTTACAAGAAAAAAGTATTACTAAACAAAGTAAAAAAATATTAGATATTCCTAAAATGCCAATGCTAACACAAGAGCAATTTTTAAATAGAACAATTACAACAGGTAAAAATTTTGCATATTTAAAAATTGGTGAAGGGTGTAGTAACAAATGTACATATTGTGCAATCCCTTACATTAGGGGTCCATTTGCAAGTAGAAAAAAAGAGGATATATTAGAAGAGGCTAAAAGTTTAGCAAAACAGGGAATACAAGAATTAATAATAATTGCACAAGATACAACCAAATATGGAATTGATATATATGGGGAAAGTAAACTAGATGAGCTATTAGAAGAAATAAGCAAAATACAAGGAATAAAATGGATACGTTTTTTATATAGCTATCCAGAGGGGATTACAGACCAATTAATTGAAATTGTTGCAAACAATAAAAAAATTGCAAAATACTTTGACATACCAATTCAACATATTAATAATGAAATCTTGAAAAAAATGAATAGGAGGACATCAAAAAAGCAAATAGAAAATTTAATTAATAAAATAAGACAAAAAATTCCAAATGTTATTATACGTACTAGCTTAATTGTAGGTTTCCCAGGTGAAACAAAAGACCAATTTGAAGAATTATTAGAATTTGTAAAACAAACAAAATTTGATAAATTAGGAGCTTTTACATATTCAAAAGAAGATGGAACACCAGCAGCAAGGCTTACAAATCAAATTCATGGAAATACAAAAAAAGCAAGATATAATAAAATTATGCAATTACAAAAGGAAATATCAAAAAGGAATTTGGAGAGTAAAATTGATAAACAATATGAAGTTTTAGTAGAAGACATATCTTTTGATGGAAAATATTATTTAGGAAGAACTATGCAAGATGCACCAGAAATAGATGGTTTAGTATATATCAAAAATGAAAATCAAAAAAATCTTATTGGAAAGTTTATTAAGTGCAAAGTGGAAAAGGTTAGTGGAGAGTACGACTTAATAGCAAAAGAGGAAAAATAATCATAATTTGTGACCTAAGAAAGGAAAGTTTTTTTAAATGGAAATATTGGGGAAAATACTAATACATGGTAAGGAGAGAGAAATTTTATTAAAAGAAGAAGATGGTCTTTATAAATATTATTTTTTAGACCTTATTGGTGTTTACACTCCAAAGATACCAGGACAAACCATTATTTTTAGAGAAGATACAGTAGAAAATAGACAAAAAGACCAAATAAATGATAATGAAATAAAAATATCTTCAGCAGAAAAACAACAAATAGAACACTTTTTAGAAAAAATAAGAATAAATGAAGTTATAGAAAAAATAACATTAAAAACAACAAATAAAAAGCAAGATAGGAATAAACAAAAGAAAACAGAAATTATACCTAAATCAAAAATGCCAAAAAAAGCAACAAATACAGTAAAAGACATCAATATTAAACAAGAAGTTGACATGGATTCAAGAGTTACAGACATGAGTAATTTGCAACAAATTTTACAGAAAAATGATAAAATGCCTAAATTAGAGCATGGTGATGAACCATTAAAAATGGGAATAGTTGAATCAGATGAGTTAGATAATTTAAAAAATGAAAAAGGACAGAAAGAACAAGGACATGCATCAAGATATGAAGCTGTAATGGTAACCAAAAAGGGGAAAGTAAAAGCTTTAGATTTAGAAAATGATACACAAGAAGGAACAAATCCATTAGAAAAAAATTATCAAATAAAGCAAAATGATACAGTTCAAAAAGGAGATGTATTAACTAGGCTAAAAGTAGGAGAAGGAACAATAGGAATTGAAAAGGGACAATATGGAGAAATAGAAGTTTATCATTCACCAAGAAAAACAATTGGTGGGAAAAATATTGAGGGGAATAAAAGTTTAGATAGACAATTAGAAACTTCTAATGCTAAAAATACCTTAGAGGGTACTGATATAGAAACATTAAAATTAGCACAAGAACATAATGATGGGTATCGTTCTGTGGAAGAGGGATATCAAGAAGTTGATGAGCATAAAGAAAAGCATAAAGACTGTGAACCAAAAGGGGCAGAGGATTTAGATGGTGATAGAAACACAGTAAGTCATGTTCATGAACATAATGAATTCCTAGAATTGTCAACAGGAGAAAAGGTTACTTATAGCAATTTAGCCAGCAAATGGGGATTTTTTAAAGATGGAAAGCCAAATGAAGATTTCATAAAAGAGAAAATTTCAAAAAAAGAAAATGAAAATAAAAGTATAGATGAGATAATAAAAGAATTGGATGAAGAATATGAAGACCCAAGAGCACCAGAAAGAGGAATTTAGTAAAATTATCTAAACTTCCTATAACATCAATACATTATAACCAAATTTGCTAAAGCAAATTTGGCAGGCGACTAAGAAATTCCTATAATATAAAAATTTCACAGAAGATTGTTTTGCAATTTTCTGTGAGTGAACAAAAATGGGGAATATAATCTAATTGGTTTAAATTGGATTTACATGTACAACAGTTTTATAAATTTTATCTAAACCATTAATATTTTTTTCAAGATTATCAGCTAATTCGTGGCTTTCAAATGTAGACATATTTCCATCTAAGCAAATCGTTAAAAAAACTAAATATTTATCACCAACAGGAGTAGAGGTAATGTCTTCTACTTCTTTAATTTCTGGATATGCGTGAATAAGATCTAAAATTAAATCTTTTGTTTTATCATCTACACTAATATCCATTAAAACATTATAACTTTCAACAAAAATAGTAACACCAGTATAACAAATCCAAATAGAAATACCAATACCAACAATACTATCAAACCAATATATATTTGCTAAAGTAAGTAAACAAGAAATTAAAGTAAAACTTGTAACAATACAATCATTTTTATGGTCTTTCATATTGGCTTCTAATAATATATTATGATGCCTTTGATAGGCTTTTTTTGTATATAGAAAAAGCCCTAATTTAGTAATAATAGTTATAATACATACAATTACTAAAAACCATGAAAACTGCAATTTGCTACCTGAAATTAAAGCAGCACCTGAATCATATAGAAGTTTAGATGAAACAAAAATCATTGATATACTAATAAACATAGAAAAAAGGTATTCAGCCTTTCCATGTCCTAGATTGTGATCTTCATCATTTGGAACACTTGCAATTTTATTACCAATAAAAGTCATTAAAGATGCAAAAATATCACCAGCACTATTAAAGCTGTCAGCTATCATAGCTTGACTATGACTTATAAAACCAACAATGGCTTTAATAATTAATAAAAATATATTTCCAATAATCCCATAAATACCAGCTTTTTTAGTAATAACAAATTTATCTTCCATAAAAACTCAATCCTTTCTTGCCATGTCGTGTTGGGGACGTTTCTTTTGCGACATTTTTATGTTGATTTAAGGCTGTTTTATTAAATCTATTATTATATATTAATTTTAAATAATTTGTGTGTCGCAACCACTGAAAAGAAAAAATTGTAATAAATGTAGTATTAATTTTAAAATCAAAAACAATTTTTTCTTTGGTAGCTTGCTCCAATCGCACTCACTTCGTTCGTTTAGTCGCTTACGCATCATTTAAAATTAATATATAATAATAGAAAAAGCAAATCAAATCAACATAAAACATACCAAAAGAAATGTCCCCAACACGACATTACATTCTTATGATTATAACACAAAAAATAGAAATAAAACAAGTTATTGCAAAAAAAATATAAGCATGATATAATCTAAAAGTAATACAAAAGGAAAACAAAAGAGGTGTAATAGAAATGACAATATTAGTAGTCATATATATATTAATATTTGCAATATTTGCTTTGGGAGCTTATGCTATATTACAAATAAAGCTATTTGGAATGAAAGTAAAAGATTTTTGGACATTTATTGAGGCAAACCAAATGCTAGATAAATTATATAAATTTGCAAAGCAATATGAAAATATGTCACCACAAGAACAATTAATATACTTATCTGAAGCAGAAAAGATATTTAATGCTTTTGATAATGTACCAGATGCATTATGGGAAGAAGAATATGATAAATACAGAACAGTTCTTACAAAATATAAGGATATAAAAATGATACGTTGGACAGAAGAAAATGCTAAATGAGGAGCAAAGGGAAGTGTATTCCAATTGCTCCTAAGTAGAACAAAAGTGGCATGATTAAAATTTTATGACCTTTTAGATAACTTTTCATGTCACATCTTTGTTCGACTGCCAAATTTGCTAAAGCAAATTTGTGTAGAATATGTTTATGTTATAGGAGAAATCTTTGATTTTTCCTATAACATAAAAAATAATTTAAAGTCTAATCATAATTAATGTTAAAAAAATATAAGCATAGCGAAAAGATTGTTTCATAAATAGTCGAGATTTAAAAACATCAAATGTTTCGGATATGGCACAGTATTTATCTACTAATGTTAAAATAAAGCCTTCTATTGATTTTGGCGTTTCAATTGTAACAGGCCACATATGTTTTATTATAATATCTTTTTCTTTTTCGTTTAAATTGAATAGTTGGCAAGCGTTTTCACAGGCTTTTTTTCCATGTGTGAAAGCATGATGACCTTTTCTATCAGGCTGCCTAACACGCCAATCATATAAAAATAGGTCATGGAGCATTGCAGCACGTGTGGCAGATACATAGTCCAAATGGTATTTCTTACAAATAAGAAAACAGTAGTAGGCAGCAGTATAACAATGGTCAAAACAACTTGTTTCATAGTGTTGCCTAAAGTTTTTCATTTGTTGTACAGTTTCATTATTAATTAATTCTTCAACAATTTGTTGAAATTCCTCATCATTATTTGATAATTCTTTAATATATTGTTTCATTTAGTATCCCTTCTTATTTTCATATGTACTTCAATTTTAATTATAGCATGAAAATAATATAGATTGCAAATTTTATAAAAAAATTTAAGAATTATTTAATAAGTATTCTAAAATTTGAATTGCATTTGTTGCTGCTCCTTTTCTTAAATTATCGGCAACAACCCACAAATTTAGACCATTTTCTACACTAAAATCCTTTCTTAATCTTCCAACAAAAACGTCATTATTTCCATTCGCTTTGCTAGCTAGTGGATAGAAATTTTTTTCTGGATTGTCAACAACAGTAATTCCAGAAGAATTTTCAAGTAATAATCTAACATCATAAATATCAAAATCTTTTTCTAATTCAACATTTATAGATTCACCGGTGGCAGTTGACAACAGGAACACGCACAGCAGTTGCAGTAATAGGTAAATTTGGATTATGTAGTATTTTTCTAGTTTCTTCAATCATTTTATATTCTTCTTTTGTGTAGCCATTTTCTAAAAAGACATCTATGTGAGGAATACAATTATTATAAATTGAATATGGGAATTTCTTTAAATCATTTCCATCTGATTTATTTTCTAAATCTTCAATTCCAAACCTACCAGCTCCAGAAACTGCTTGATAAGTAGAATATACAATTCTTTTAATATGATATTTTCTATCAAGTGCTTTTAAAGGTAAAATAGCTTGAATTGTAGAGCAATTAGGATTAGCAATAATTCCATTATTAGATGATATATCCTCTGGATTAGCTTCAGGAACAACTAAAGGAACATCAGGGTTCATTCTAAAATAACTACTATTATCAATTACAATACATCCTTTAGAAGCAGCAATTGGTGCATATTTTTTTGAAACTGTGCTACCAGCACAAAAAATAGCATAATCAAAATGATTGTCAAATGAATTTTCATTTAGTTCACAAAGGACATAGTCTTGGTTTAAAAAACGAATTTTAGAACCAGCAGATTTGTAAGAAGAAAATAGAGTATAAGTGACATGTGGAAATGATTTTTCTTCTAATACTCGTAAAACGGTTCTTCCAACTAAGCCACTTGCTCCAACAATGGCAACTTTATAATTATTTGACATATAAATAAACCTCCTATTGTTTTACTATATGTAAAAGAAATAAAAATGTGATTTAGAGTATTTATTACAAAACTACTCGATATAATCATGCTTGGATTATAATATTTAGAATATATACAATGTCAAAGTTAAAGAAGTCATACGATGTGTTTAATAAAGTGATATATGTTTGAAAATTTACAAATTTTTCAAGGCAATATTTTTCTACATATTGACAAATAGATAAGAAATTGTATAAAATAGACACGAGTTAAAAATAATAAAATAGGGAGGAAGAGAAAAATGGAATTAAAAGGAAGTAAAACAGAACAAAATTTAATGGAGGCTTTTGCAGGAGAATCACAAGCAAGAAATAAATATACTTATTTTGCAAGTAAGGCTAAAAAAGAGGGATATGAGCAAATTGCAGCAATATTCCAAGAAACAGCAGATAATGAAAAAGAACATGCAAAAATATGGTTTAAGCTATTACAAGGTGGAGAAATAAAAACAACAGCTGAAAACCTAAAAGCAGCAGCAGAGGGAGAAAATTATGAATGGACAGATATGTATGACAGAATGGCAAAAGAAGCAAAAGAAGAGGGATTTGATAAAATTGCATTTCTTTTTGAAGAAGTTGCAAAAATAGAAAAAGAACATGAAGAAAGATACAAAAAATTATTAGAAAATGTAGAAGATGGTTTAGTATTTAGCCGTGATGGAGATAAAATTTGGAAATGTAGAAATTGTGGACATATTGTAATTGGAAAACAAGCTCCAGAAATATGCCCAGTATGTAGCCATCCAAAAGCTTATTTTGAAATTAAAGCAGAAAATTATTAAAAATATAATTCTACACAAATTTGCTAAAGCAAATTTGGCAGACGAACAAAAACGGAGCATGTGAGGTAATCTAAAAGGTTACAAATTTTAATCATGCTCCTTTTGTTCTGTTATAGAAAAATCTTCGATTTTCTATAACATCAATACATTCTACACAAATTTGCTAAAGCAAATTTGGCAGGCGAACAAAAACGGAGCATATAAGGTAATCTAAAAGGTTAAAAAACCTAATCATGCTCCTTTTGTTCTTAATTATTTCAAAGTAACTATTGTTACACCTGTTTCGCCCTCACCAAAAGTTCCTAATCGGAAAGTTTTGGCATGAGGGTGATTTTTTAAAAATTGATGGATTCCATTTTTTAATTTTCCAGTACCTTTTCCATGGACAATCCTAACAGTTTCAAGTCTGCTAAGGCAGGCATCATCTAAAAATTTGTCAACAACAAAAATTGCTTCTTCAACATTTAAACCAATTACATTAATTTCAGTTTGAATAGTCTTTGTTTTTGAAACAGAAGAAGTCCCAATAGTTTTTGACTTTGAACAAGTAGAAGAAGTAGTTGCGTTTTTTAAATATTTAATGTTTATATTCATTTTTAACAAACCTACTTGAACTTGTACTTCATTAGATTTTGAAATATGAGAAAGTACAGTACCATTTTGCCCAATAGTAGTTACAAAAACTTCTTTATTTGGTTTAATACTTGCTATATCCAAATCATCATTTGAATAATTAGAATTGTTAGAATTTTCAGAATTTGAATCAACTGTATTTAGTTTTTTTATTTTTGTATTTAAAGAATTTCTAGCATTTTCTAGTTCCTTATTATTAGACAAAGATTGCATTTTTTTAATAATTGTGTTTGCATCTTCTTTTGCGTCTAACAAAATATCTCTAGCCTTTATTTTTGCATTATTGATAGTATCTTGCTCATGTCTTTTTACATCTTCATTTTCTTTTTCCAAAGATTCTCTTAAAATTTTTACACGTTCTAATTCTTTAGAAATAGTAATCTTTTCCTTTTCTATTAAAGATTTATCATCATAAATACTTTTTAGCAAATTTTCAATATCAATTTGGGTAGAAGTCATAAGGCTTTTTGCTTTTTCAATAATAGAATTATCTAAACCTAATTTTTTGCTGATTTCAAAAGCATTACTCTTGCCGTGGAATACCTACTAATAACTTATAAGTAGGAGTTAATGTGGAAATATCAAATTCTACAGAGGCATTTTTAAAGCCATCTGTTACTAATGCATATTGTTTAAGTTCTGGATAGTGTGTAGTAGCAATAATTAGACTTCCAATTTGCTTAAAATAATCTAACAAACTAATTGCAAGAAGACTTCCTTCAGAGGGATCAGTACCAGAACCAAGCTCGTCAACTAAAATTAAGGAATCTTTTGTTGCAGATTTTGTGATTTCTACCATGTTTAATATATGAGAAGAAAAAGTACTTAAAGAATCTGAAATACTTTGGTCATCTCCAATGTCTGCAAAAATATAATCAAATACATAAATACTAGAATTTTCGTCACATGGAATATTAAGTCCAGAGCAAGCCATACAACTTAAAAGACCAACAGTTTTCAATGTAACAGTTTTTCCACCAGTGTTAGGTCCAGTAATTAATAAAACAGAATAATCATTTCCTAAATCTACAGAAATAGGAACAACTTTATCTTTATCAATAAAAGGATGTCTTGCATTTTTTAAATGAATTTCTTTTTTGTTGTTTATAACAGGTGTTATAGCTTGAATTGACTTTGAAAACTTTGCTTTTGCAAAAATAAAATCTAATTTAGAAATAATATCAACATCTAAAGCCAATTCTTCACAATAAGGGTAAAACAAACTAGACAAATCAGTTAAAATTTGCTTAATTTCTAATTCTTCTTCTTTTTTCAGACTATTTAATTCATTATTCATTTCAAAAACAGAAATAGGCTCAATAAAAATAGTTGAACCAGCATTAGAAATATCGTGAACAAAACCTTTAATTTGTGAACGATATTCCTCTTTTACAGGAATAACAAATCTTTCATTTCTAATGGTTACAATAGGCTCTTGTATATATTTTGAATAACTAGAAGAGTGGATAATATCATTTAATTTAAGGCGAATATCTTGTTCACATTTTTTTTGCTTTCTTCTTATTTGATGTAAATTTTTAGATGCTCTGTCATCTATCGTATTTTCATCTAAAATACATTCTAAAACCCTATCAGTTATACTTTTATTTGAATATAAGGCCAAAAATAATTTAGAAATAATAGGGTAGTCATCTACATTTAAGAAATCCTTATTAAAGTAATCTTTCAGTCCTTGAGCCAATTTGAAAATATTAGCAATATTTAATAAAGCTTTAGCAGATAAGCACAAATTGCTTTCTAGTTTCTTTAATTCAATTGTAATATCTTCTATTTCATAAAAGCAAGGAGTACCATTTCTGTACATCAAATTGACAGACTCTTCAGTTTCATTTAAAGCTTCTTTAACCTTAGCTTGATTATCTTTAGGAAGTAAATTAAGAGATAATTCCTTTCCCTTATAAGTAACACAAAAATTACTTAATGAATCTAATATCTTATAAAATTCTAATTTTTCTAAATAAGTATACATAGTAAATTCCTTTCTTGTCACATTGGTGTCGCGTTGGGGACGTTTCTTTTGGGACATTTTTATGTAACTTAAGGTTGTTTTTTTATATTATAGGAAAGTTCTCTGAACTTCCTATAATATAAAGCGTTCCACAGAAAATTGCAAAGCAATTTTCGCGGGCGAACAAAGACGTGGCATGAAAAGTTATCTAAAAGGTTATAAAATTTTAATCATGCCACTTTTGTTCTTAAGTCTATTATTATATATTAATTTTAAATAACTTGTGTGTAGCAACCACTGAAAAGAAAAAATTGTAATAAATGTAGTATTAATTTTAAAATCAAAAACAATTTTTTCTTTGGTAGCTTGCTCCAATCGCACTCACTTTGTTCGTTTGGTCGCTTACGCATTATTTAAAATTAATATATAATAATAGAAAAAGCAAATCAAATTAACATAAAAATGTCCCAAAAGAAACGTCCCCAACGCGACACAACGCGACACTATATTTCGCGATTTAAATTTCCATTTGTGTAATCTTTTCCCTCTAAACGATTGCCAGATTGTACAGTTTCTACAATGTTATTAATTTGACAAATATCTTCATCTAAAATGTCAATTCTAGCAAAATTAATATCAAAGTCTTGATAAGAGATAGATGTTATTTTGCTATTAAATAAAGTGGTTACAGTTTGAACATTGTCTGGAAGAATAGGGAACAACATATTTAATCTATCTTTTAAATAATAAGAATTTTCACTTTGGCAACGTGCCATACAGTTTGGATAACATTTATCTGTTTCTCCGAAGTAAGCAATAATTCATATTAATTAAAGGAGTTCTACCATACACAATTAATTCTTTTTCTAAATAATTATAATTACACAAATTTTGTATTCCTTTTTTGTCTAATTCAGGTGGCATTGTGAAACGGCTAATTCCAAGTTTTTTCAATTCTAATATAGTATGTTCATTAAAAACATTAAAAGTATAATTTGCAACTATTTTGAAATATTTATCTAAATCTGTAAATAATTCATTTAAAAGTTTGATATTACAAATATTTGAAATGACAAATCCTTTAATATCGTATTTTTTAACAGAGCTTTCAGCATATGTATAAAATAAATTCTTGTAATTTCCTTTTATGATAGTTGGCATATAAATATAAGTGTCAAAATTTTTGCTTAAAACTTTTAAAATATTTTCATATTTTTTACTAGTGAAAAATTTTAGAGGAATGTAAATGCTATGTATCTTGTTAGTTAGTGTAGTATAATCAAAGTTAGAGTTCAGGTTATTTAGTAAAACAGATATTTTAGGTAATTGCATATTTTCAACATTTTGCTTAGGACACAAGATATTTTTTGGGGTTTCTTTGTTAGTATAATTTCTTAAACATTTGTTAATAGCATAATTTTGAACTTGTTCTAAAGCAATTCTTCTTAATTCATTTAATGTACTTAAATTAACAAATAAATTATCATCTAAAACAACTTGAATATTTTTGAATTGATAAGTAGTAGAAGATGTTTTAGAAATTTTTTCTATGACAGTCTGCTTTTCTAAAGGCTTATTTTTAGCCTCTTGTGGGAATTCATTTGTTTCATAATGTACAATTAAGTCTTTATATAAATCAATAGAATTGGCAGGAGTTATATCAATAGAAATTGGAACATCCTTTTTTATAGTTACTTTACAATTTAAAGCAATTTTTCTATTTTCATGTGAATAGCTTTGTTTTGCAAAGCTTGACAGAGCTTTAGAAGACATTTTATAGATATTGTCATTACAAGATATATTACCTTTCATTCTACCGATAGTAACAGTTTGTCCAATTTTAGTATCTGTTATATTTTTTCCATTTTCCATTAATTCTGAAATTGTATAACTTCCAGTTTCATTTTCTAATGAAATAGTATCTCCAATTTGAATAGGTTCTTTCAATTTAACTGTTATCAATCCTTTATTTTTATTATAATTTTGAACCTTTCCAAGTAATAAGCCCATATTATTAGGCTTATCTTTAAATACTAAATTCTTATTAGGTTCAATGTCTAAATGACCAAGAGAAGACATACCACGATTAAACACTTGCATTAAATCCTTTCTGTCTGCCTTGTCAACTACATATTCACTATTAGTATTAGAAGCTAGATTAATATACTTGTGATAAATTCTTGTAACAGTTGCTACATACTCAGGTGATTTCATTCTACCCTCAATTTTCAAACACTTAACACCAGACTTAATAAAAGATGGAATATAATCCAAACTACATAAATCACGAGTACTAAGTAAATGTCCAGAATCTATTTTTTTATCATTTTCTAATAATTCAAAGGGAAGCCTACAAGGTTGAGCACACTTACCACGATTACCAGAACGACCACCGAAGCAAGCTAGAAAATAAGCATTGCCCAGAATAAGAAATACATAAAGCACCATGTGCAAAACATTCAATTTCAATATCAACATTTTTACTAATATAATCAATCTCATTAATAGACAATTCTCTTGCAAGAACAACCCTTTTAAAACCAAGTTCTTGTAACTTAATAGCACCATTCAAATTATGTACAGTCATTTGAGTACTAGCATGAATTGGCAAATCAGGAAAAAGTTTAATTAGTAAAGTAGCAAGTCCTAAATCTTGAACAATAATAGCATCAATACCATTTTCATAAGCAATTTTAGCTAAATTAATAGCATTATCTAATTCTTCATTTTTGATTAAGGTATTTAAAGTTAGATAAGTTTTAACACCACGAATTTTAGCATAATAAATAGCCTCTTTTAAATTTTCTTCATTAAAATTTTTAGCAAAAGCCCTTGCACTAAAAGTATCAGAGCCAAAATAAACACTATCAGCTCCATTTTGTACAGCAGCTTTTAAACATTCAAAATCACCAACAGGTGAAAGTAACTCTAACATAATAACCTCCTCTTTTGTCGTGTTGGGGACGTTTCTTTTGGGACATTTTTATGTAACTCCAAGATTGTTCTTTTATTAAATCTACTGGTTGCTTGTGCATTATTTAAAATAATATATAACAATAGCAATGGGTTACATAAAAACACCCCAAAAGAAACGTCCCCAACACGACATACACATTATATCACAAAAATAGAATAAAATATAGGTTTACAATAGATATGTCACACCCAAATGTAAAAAATAAAAATAGGA
>CAOKGO010000040.1 GCA_948468045.1 uncultured Clostridium sp.
TTTCTTTTTTTAGAAGTTTTTTTCAAAAAAGACTTGACTTTTGATAGTTGGTCTTATTATCATATCTATATGTTTTCCCAACAGTTGCTCCTGTTCTTGCAAATATTAAGTCTCCCTCTTTTAATAAGTATCTCTCAATATTTATTTCATTTTTAGGCGAAACCATATTATTTTTATCTAATTTTCCATCTCTTGTTATATCTGTTATTCTTATATATCTAGGCAATTTTTCATTATAGTCTGTTGCAGAAACATTTGAGCCATATTCTCCTTTTATAATTGATATTTCATCTAATGTTTTTTCTTTATACTTATAATTTCCAAACATTTCTACAAACTGAGAGCTAATAAATTGATTTTTTTCTTTTAATAACTCTTCATATCTTTTTATTATTAAATCTACATTATCTAATATTTTTACTATTTTTTCTTGTTCTTCAATAGATGGTAATAAATAATCAAAATCACTTAATGCTTTAAAACTTAAGCTATTTCTAACACTACCTTGTGTGTTATTTTTGACGTTTTCAAAAAATCTATGTGTTTGAAAATAGTATTTAAAGTACTCTGGTAATAGTTTTGTTTTATCTGTTTCAAAAATTACATACATTGGGCTTAAAGCTCCCTCAGCATAATTTTTCAAAATGTCTATTGATCCAACATTTATTCTTGATGGATTGTATGCAAATTGATTTTTCTTTACAATTTTGTAATTTGAAATATTTTCACTATGTACAGTTCCATCAAAATATTCTTCTTGATTAACAAAACCATGTGAATTTGTAACACTTAATACTGTTTTTACTTTTTCACCTTTATTTCTTTTACTTACTTCATTTAATACGTCTTTTAACTTTACTTTTTTCCATTTTTTCATGTGATTTTCTATAACCCCAACTCTTCCAACGATTTTTCTAATTCTTTTTCTAAAACTTGTAATTCTTTATTTATCTTTATAATATTTTTCTTTGTTTCTTGTATGTCAATTTCTTCCTCTTCCTCAAAAGTATCAACATATCGCTTAATGTTCAAATTGTATTCATTTTCTTTAATTTCTTTTGCTGAAGTAATATGTGAATATTTATCAATTTCTTTATAATTTATGTAAGTATCTAATATTTTATCAATATTATCTTGTGATAATTTATTTTGATTTTTGCCTTTTTCATATTCACGACTAGCTTCAATAAATAATATATCTTTTCTTTCTCTGTTTTTCTTAAATATAACTATAGTTGCTGGAATACTTACTCCATAAAATAAATTTTCAGGTAATCCTATAACTGCATCTATTAAATTTTCTTCTAATATTCTTTTTCTAATTATTCCTTCAGATGCACCTCTAAATAAAGTTCCATGTGGCAATACTACAGCCATTCTTCCATGTTTGTCTAGACTTTTTAACATATGTTGAATAAAAGCATAATCTCCTATACTTTTTGGTGGAACTCCATATTCAAATCTATTATATGGATCTAAATCTGCTTCCATTTTAAATGTACCTTTTGCTATGTTTTGAGGTTCAAAACCTTTTGCCCATTTATCTAATGAAAATGGCGGATTAGAAACAATTACATCAAATTTCATTAAATCATCATTTTCTAAGTGTAGTGGGTTTGCGATAGTATCTCCCCACTCTATATGTGCATCATTTATTCCATGTAAAAACATATTCATTCTACACAAGTTGTAAGTTGAACTATTGCTTTCTTGACCATATATACTTACTTTTTTATCTTTAACTTCTTTTGTTGCTTTTAATAATAAAGAACCTGAACCACAAGCAGGGTCATAAATTCTGTCATTTTCTTTTGGACTAACTAATTTTGCAAGTAAACTAGAAACTTCTGATGGTGTATAAAATTCTCCACCTTTTTTTCCTGAATCGCTTGCAAATCTTGCTATTAAATATTCATAAGCATTTCCTATTACATCTAAACTCCCTATTTTAGACGGTCTTAAGTCTATATCTTCATTATGAAAGTCTTGTAATAAGTTTCTTAAAATTGCATTCTTTTCTTTCATTTTTCCAAATACTATTTCACTATTAAAGTCAACTCCACCAAATAAATTAAAAAGCTTTAGGCCGTTTAATGTAGTTATTTTTTCTAAAGCTTTATTTATTATTGCTCCTATTTCGTTGTCATTTCTATTTTCATACAAGTAGTCAAATATACAGTCATCACTTAGTTTAAATTTTCCCCTAGAAAGATATCTTTCTACCATAATTGGGTCATTTTCATATTTTTCTGAGGCAATTTCTTTTTCTTCTTTATATGTGTCGCTTAAATATTTAACAAATAGCATTACTAATGCATAATCCTTATAATTTGAGCCTGGTATGCTACTTCTTAAAGTGTCGCAGGCACTCCATATTGTTCCATTTATTTTGTCTTGTAATTGTTTTTCATTCATTTTTATTTTTCTCCTTTTATTATTTTATTTATTACAGTATTATAATACTTTTCTTTTTCTTTGATTATCTGGTTGTATAAACTTTTTTGCTTATTCCAATTGTTTATTAAACATGATAATTTTTTTTGTTCTTTTGTACTTATGCTTGGTATTTGCAATTTTCTTAATTTTACAACTGGAATCGTTTTTACCGCTGTTCCTATTAGATATTTTTCCAATTGATGTTTTGTTGCATGACTTTCTAAAAACCATTTTACAAAATCTATATTATAACTAGTATTTTGGGAATCACACATTCTTATAATACAATATTGATTGTTTATTAAAAGTCCATCTGTTTTGTTATTTACTTCAATTATTTTTATTGGAAATGCTAACCTGAATAATAAATCGCCTTTTTTTGCTACATAATTGTCTAGGTTTTCTTCACTGTAAAATTCTTCGTATTCAATTTTTTCTTCATAACTTTTTAAATTGAATATTTTGTAGTTAAAAGTTTTTTTGCTTTTGTATATGGCTTCTTTTCTTTTTAATACTATTCCAATATTAATTTGTGTTATATCCTCTAAAAGCATTTATGCCTCCTTTTCTTTTGATTTTTTATTTGAATACTATTATGAACTGTTTTGTTTTTCTTGTTCTGAATGAATTTTAACACTTTTTTTATGAACTGTCAAGTTATTTTTTCAAAAATTTTGTTATAATCGTTTTTTAACATACTTATATCTCTATTGTTGGTATTTTCACAAACAAAAGGATCATGATTAAATTCTTGACCTTTTAGATTACTTTACATGCTCTGTCTTTGTTTGACGCCAAATTTGCTTTTACAAATTTGTGTAGAATGTCTTTATGTTATAGGAAAATCGGAGATTTTCCTATACAACAAAAAAAATAGAATTTTGGGTTTGTCCCTAAATCCTATTCTAAACTATCTAGACATTTTTTTATAAAAACTTGCATATTAGTTTTTTCTGATTTTTCAAATAGTTTCTTTAAGTTTTCAACTTGTTCTATGTCTGTTTCACCTTTATTAGTTGGAAATAAATTTCTATATATCTTACCTTTTTCTTTATTGTTTGGTAGTTTATGAATAAGTTCCAACTCTAGTAATACCTCATCTAAATTGTTTCTGTTCCAAATTGGAACTATGTAAGGACTTAACCAATGATTTTTAAACATTTCTCCAGAAATATATTTTTGCTTTCTATCTTCACTGGTGTCATCCAAATCCATTATTGGCATTAATGAAAAGTTTTTTAGTATTCCTTTTTCTTCTTCTACTATATATTTTTTGTTAAATACTCTTTTGTTTTTAAAAATATTATTTCCTAATACAGTTATTAAACTGTCTATTTGTATGCTCTTTTTTCCATTACTTTCTGCAAATATTTCTATCGGCAAATGTAAATTACTTTTTATATGCTGTGCTAAAAGAAGTTCACTTTTCCCATGTGCTATTATAACTCCTCTGCAAAACTTAAGTTTCTTGGGCATTAATAGTTTCCTCTTCATCTTCTAGAGCATACTTTATTTCTTCAAAGTCAATATAGTCTGTTGTTGGAATTCCTCCAAAGACTCCTTTGAAATATAAATCACGAGCATTGTTGTTTCTTTGTACTTTATTTCCATATTCTTTTATAGAATTTATTCTTTTGTTTCCATTGTAATCTATTGACAATATATAAATGTTTTCTTTTGGTAATGTTTCTAATAATAATGTATTATGTGTTGTTATAATTAATTGACCTGTTATTTCGTCTTTTATTGACATTATAATGTTTTTCATTAGTACATCATGTATTCCATTATCTATTTCGTCTAATATAACTGTTTCTCCTAATAAAGAACCTACTATTGTGTCAAATTGATTTAGTATTCTTCTTGTTCCGTCTGATTCTAAACTAGATGGTATAGATTTTACTTCTCCTCCTATCATTTTGCTAAAATATAATTCGTAGTGTATTCTATTGTCTATTTCACTTATTTGATATTTAACTTCTTTTATATCTTCATATGCTTGTGTAAAAAATATATTTAAGACATTTTCATATTTTTTTATTTCGCATAATTGGTCTTTTTTTACATTTCCTCTTTGTATATTTCTTAATTTCCTTACCTTTTTAAAACCATCTGGTATTACTTTTACACTACTTTCTTCCACATGTACTGTCATTGACCAAATTCTGTCTATTATTTCAATAATGTTTTTTGACATATTTTTATTTATATAATTTTTATTTTTTTCCATCATTTCATATGATATTAATGCTAAAAATGAATATTTACCCCAATATTTATCAATTCCATCAATTAATTCATCATTATATTTTACATTTATGAATATATTATTATTTAGATTTTTTATTATTTCATTATTTTCTTTTTTTACTTGAAATAAATATGCTCTTTGTTTTCCTGCCATGTAATATAGCTTTTCTTCTATAATTTCATTTTTAAATTTTATATAGTAAAATCCCTCTTTATTGTCAATTTTGAACCCATATTCGATTTCTGTTGCTTCTTTTTCGTCTATCATCCTATATTTTGTTAAGTTAAAAGATGGTCTAAAAATATTACTTATCTCTGCTGGTAGTTTTAACGACACCTCTTCTTGTAGTTTTAGAATTTCTTTTGGCATTTTATTTACCGCTATATGTGTTGCTCTTGACATTGTTAATTGTTGTAATAGTTTAAATAATTCTACAATATTAGTTTTTCCACTTCCGTTTTCACCATATATTGATATAAATTGGTTTGTTTTGGTTTTTGTTTTATTTAAGTTAATTTCAATATCTTTTAAGGATTTAAAGTTTTTTGCTTTTACATATGTGAACATTTTATCAGCCTCCTATAATATTGTATCATTTTTGAACATTTCTATACCATTTTACACCATTTCTTAGCTTAAGTCAATTGTTTTTAATACATTTTGTATTGTTTTTACAGCATTTAAAGGTCGTTTTTTATTTGTAAATAAATCGTAAATCCATAATATTAACACATTTTAACTTTTCTTGTTGGCTTTGCGTGATTTGTTCGTGTCCAAATTTGCTTTAGCAAATTGTATATAATGTATTTTAGAATCTTCTATTTGTCAAAATAAGAACTTATTTCTTGTAAATCTTCGAAATTATTTTGTCTTAATATTTCATAAGTAATTATAGCAACTGAATTTGATAAATTTAATGATCTTAATGTAGGTAACATTGGTATTCTTATTGTTTTTGTATCTAAATATTTTTCCAGTAGCCATTCTGGTAATCCCTTTGTTTCTTTTCCATATAAAACAAAAACTTCCTCCATCTTTGAATAATTTATATCTGTATATTTAGTCTTTCCTTTTGTTGTAGCAAAAAACATATTATTCTTTTCTGGCAAATATTTTTTAAAAAATTCGTCCAACGAATTGTGTTCTTCAATTTCTATTTTATCCCAATAATCTAATCCAGCCCTTTTTAATGATTTTTCATCTATCTTAAAACCTAATGGATGTACTAAATGTAATTTTGCTCCAGTTATAGCACAGGTTCTCGCAATATTTCCTGTATTTTGTGGGATTTCTGGTTCCACCATAACAATATGTATCTTCAACTTTCACTTCCTCCTGTATATTCCAAAAGGGTTACTCAGTGCCTGTCCCAGTTATGCCCAAATGGGCTACTCGGTGCCTGTCCCAATTTATCCCTTAAGTTTTTGCCTTACATATTCATATAAGATTATTCCTGTTGCAACAGAGGCATTCAAGCTTTCTGTTTTCCCTAACATTGGTATTTTAATTGCTTCATCAGACATTTGCATAATTGTCGGTTCTACGCCATTTGCTTCATTTCCAATTACAATTACTTTTTTTTGATATTTTATGTCATAAATTGTATTTTCCGTCTGTAATGAAGATACTACAATTTTAAATTTGTGCTTTTTTATTTCTTTTAAAGTTTGCTTTAAATCTTCACATTCTATAATTTTCACTCTAAAAATAGCTCCCATAGTAGAACGTACTACTTTAGGATTGAAAGCATCTGCTGTTCCCTTTGATAATAATATTTGTGTTAGACCTACACTGTCTACTGTTCTTAAAATTGTTCCTAAATTACCAGGATCTTGTACATCATCTAGGGCTACTATTACATCTTGTGTATAGTCTATTTGCATATCATTATTATTTTTTTCTATAACTGCTAAAATTCCTTGTGGTGACTGCACTTCTGATAAATATTTCAAAATATTTTCTGTTACATAAACACATTCATGTTTTGCAATTGCATACATTAAGTCTTTTGAAATAGCTGCATTTTTCTCACAATCATCACATAAAATGATTTGTTTTATTGGTGCTTTCTCTTGGATTGCCTCTTCCACTAGTTTAATTCCCTCAATTAAATATTCATTAGCCATATCTCTATATTTTTTGTCTTTTAATTTTTTTATATGCTTTATAAATTCATTGTCTTTACTAGTTATTTTTTGCATAGCTTAAAGCTTCCCTCTTTCCTTGTTCTATTTTTAATCTGTTCCCATTCTATCCAATTATACCCCATAAGGGTTACTCAGTGCCTGTCCCAATTATGCCCAAATGGGTCATTCAGTGCCTGTCCCAATTATGCCCAAAAGGGTCATTCGGTGCCTGTCCCAATTATGCCCAAATGGGTCATTCGGTGCCTGTCCCAGTTATGCCCAAAAGGAATTGTGTTGCTTGAGTTAGGATTTGTTGTTCTTCTGTTGTTCCTATTTCTAGAGTTATCATTGGTTTTATGCTGTTTGAGAATTTTATTTTGTTTGAGTATTTTTTGACGAGTTCGGTTATGTCACTTTTAAATTGGTTTGGCTCAAATGTGAATACTACTGCCGTGTTTTTGCTTGCTATTTTGCTTATTTTTAAGTTTTTTGCTAGGTATTTTATTTTGGCTATTTGTATTAGGTTTTCTACTTCTTTTGGAATATTTCCAAATCTGTCTATTATTTCGTCTATTATGTTTTGTATGTCTTGCTCGTTTTTGCATAGTGCTATGTTTTGGTATATTTCTATTTTTTGGTTTGAGTCTTGTATGTATTCGTCTGGTATGTAACTTGTTACGTTTAGGTCTATTTGTAGTTCTATTTCTGGCTGGATTTTTATTCCTTTCATTTCTTTTACTACTTCGTCTAATAGGTTGCAATATGTGTCATATCCTACTTGTTCTAAGTGTCCTGATTGGATTTCTCCAAGTAGACTTCCGAGCTCCTCTTATTTCTAAGTCTCTCATTGCTATTTTAAATCCTGAACCAAATTCGGTGAATTCTTTTATTGCTTTTAATCTTTTGTCTGCTACTTCTGTTAAAAGTTTGTCTTTTTTGTATGTGATGTAACTATATGCTTGCTTTTCTGCTCTTCCTACTCTTCCCCTAATTTGATATAGTTGTGCTAATCCCATTCTATCAGCATTTTCTACTATTATTGTGTTCGCATTTGGTATGTCAATTCCTGATTCTAATATTGTTGTACATACTAATACATTGGTTTTACCCTCAACAAATTCTTTCATAATGTCTTCTATTTTACTTCCTGTCATTTTTCCATGTGCATAGACTACATTTGCTTCTGCTACTAGTCTTGATATATTATCAGCTTTTTTTTGTATTCCTTCTACATTGTTATATAAATAAAATACTTGACCATTTCTTTCTAATTCTTTTGTTATTGCTTCTCTTACTACTTCTTCATCATATTCTAATACATAGGTTTGTACTGGTTTTCTGTTATATGGTGGTTCGTAGATTACTGACATGTCTCGTATCCCTACTATTGACATGTGCATTGTTCTAGGTATTGGCGTTGCTGTCATTGTTAAAACATCTACATTGGTTTTTATTTGCTTTATTTTTTCTTTTGCTTTTACTCCAAAACGATGCTCCTCATCAATAATTAGTAATCCTAGGTCTTTGAATTCTACATCATTACTTAAAATTCTATGTGTTCCAATTAGAACATCTACTTCCCCTAATTTTAATTTTTTAATTACTTCATCTTGATATTTTTTTGTTTTAAATCTATTTAGTATTTCTACTTTTATCGGAAAGTCTTTCATTCTTTCTTTGAATTCTTGGTATTGCTGCTCTGCTAAAACTGTTGTTGGTGCTAAATAGGCAACTTGTTTTTGGTCCATAACTGCTTTAAATGCTGCTCTTAATGCTACTTCTGTTTTTCCATATCCAACATCTCCACATAAAAGTCTGTCCATTGGTTTTGACATTTCCATGTCTTTTTTTACTTCTTCAATACAACGAAGTTGGTCTTCTGTTTCCTGATATGGAAATTTTGCTTCAAATTCGTTTTGCCATGGTGTGTCTTTGCTAAAACTAAATCCTTGTGTTTTATCTCTTTTTGCATATAGTTCAATCAATTCTTTTGCAACTTCTCTTAAATTGTTTTTTACTTTTGCCTTGGTTTTTTCCCAATCTCTTCCACCTAATCTGTTTATTTTAGGATGAATTGCATCTGCTCCAACATATTTTCTAATTGTGTCTAAGTCATTTGTTGGAATATATAAAATATCGTCATTTTGATATTTTATTTTGATGTAGTCCTTTATTGTTCCATCTGCTTTTATTGTGTTTACACCAATGTATATACCTATTCCATATTTTTTGTGTACTACATAATCTCCTATTTTTAGGTCTGCAAATACAATCTTTTCTCCCTCTTTAAAGTCTTGATTAGTTATTCTTTTTCTTCGTTTTTCTCCGTCAATTAGGCTGTCTGCCTCAATTACCAATTGTTTAATGTCATGTAACTCAAACCCTGTTGTAAGGTTTCCAATAGTAATTGTTACAATTGATTGGTTTGATTTTACGATAATTGTTTGGTTTAGTGTTTCTTCAATTTTATTGATAATCTCTTTTTCATTTAATAATTTTTGTAGCTTTTTTGCCTTTTCTTTTGTTGATACTAGCATATAGATTTTTTTATGTTCGTTTACTGCTTTTGTTACTTCTTCTATTAAATTTTCTATTTCACTTTTATAAAAATTTACTTCTCTATATTGAAATTTGTATTTTTCATTTGCTAAGTTTTTTTCTACATCTTGTTTTTCTATATAAATTACTTGTCTGTTTTGTAGTTGTTCTTCTATATTTTCTAAGGTTAATAGTCCTTGTATTGCTTGTGGCACACTTTTTTCTTTTTCTATTAAAGCTTTTATTAAATTTTTGTTATCTATTTCAATATTTTTTGCTCTTTGTTTTATTTTCCCAATTTCATCTAAAAATATACAATATTGATTAGATAAATAGTCTAATAATGTTTCTTGTTTTTCATAAAAGTAATCAAAATATTTGTCTATTTTACTAATATAGTTGCCCATTTTTAAGTTTTCAGCATCTTCTTCATTTATTTGTTTTATTTTTTTATAAGTGTTTTCTATTGAATTTTCTAAAATGTATTCATGTGATGGATATATTGTGGCTTTTTCTAGGGTTTTTATTGATCTTTGACTTGTAATGTTAAAACTTCTGATTGAATCTACATCATCTCCCCAAAATTCGATTCTTATTCCTGTTGTTTCATTTGTTGCAATATCTACAATTCCACCACGTACTGCAAATTGTCCTCTTCCCTCGATTAGGTCACATCGCGTATATCCTAATTTTACTAACTTTTGTTTGATTTCTTCTAAGTTGTGTGTTTCTCCTATTTTGAAGTTTAGTATATTTTTATATAAAGTTTCTTTGCTTGGTAGTTTTTGTGAAATTGCTTCAATTGTTGTAACTGTAATTAGGTTCTTCTTGTTTGTTATTTTGTTTAGTGCTTCTATTCTTTGGTATGGCAAGTCTTTGCTTTCTGCTATGTAGTCATATGTTACTATTTCTTTTTTAGGAAATTGTACTACATTTTCAGTAAAATTTTTTAGGTTTTCATATATTTTTTTTGCTTGAATTTCGTTGTATGTGATTATACATATTGGTTTTTTTCCGAATTCATGTATTCCTGTTCCTATTTGTACTAACCCCACGTCAGTTAAGCCCGATATTTCTATCGGACTTGTTTTGTTTTCTATTTGTTTTAGTAAATCTTTGAATTTGGCTGAATTGCCAAGTTCTCCTATTATTGTGTTCATGGTTTTTCTCCGTTGTTATTTTCTATATTTCCATATTACCATATTTGATTGATTTTTTCAACTACTTTAAAAGTAGCTTAATTTTTGACTTTTTATGTAAAATCAATAATATAATTAGTGCTATATAAAGCATTTGTAACAATTAACAACTTTCAATTTGAAAAAGGAGAAGACAACAATGTACGAAAAAATTTCTGTAGCAATTAACTATTTATTTCCTACAATGCGCCACACTTCCACCGAGTATTTGGAAATAGCAAATTTTATTCGGCATGAATATCAGAGACTTGGAACGGCAGTTTTATACTTTAAAAATATGGAATTTATGAAGCTTCTCAATCATTCCGACTTGTCAATTGGAAATAAGGAAGTAATTGTTACAGACAAAGTTGTACGTGCTACCCCACACTATCATAACTATCCTTATATTATTTTTGAGGTATAATGTAACGGTGGTACGCAATCCAAAAGGTTCTATGTATGTCTCTAACATACATAGAACCTTTTTATTTCACATTTTCACTACTAATTTATCAAATTTAGAATGTATGTATCCTTTTAATTTTGTCATAAATTCATCTGGTTTTATTTCCTTTTTTGCAACTAAATCTAATCCCTTTTCCCAGCTAGCTGTAAGCTTTGGATTTAGCATATCTGGCATAGAGTGATAAACTATGTCATAAATTTTTTCTCCTTTTTCAGTTGGTGTAATTATTTGTGTTTTGTTATTAACATCTATATACTTAATTTTTTCTAGCTTTTTCATAATTTCTGCTCTAGTTGCACTTGTTCCAATTCCTGCACCTTTTATTTGTTCTCTTAGTTCTTCTTCTTCAATTAGCTTTCCTGCGTTTTCCATTGCCAATATGATAGAACCTGAATTATACCTACTTGGTGGAGAGGTTTCAGCATCTTTTATTTCAAAGTTTTTTACTTCTATTGTTTGTCCCTTTTTTAATTTTTTCAATATATCTAAATTATTTTCTGTTTCTTCCTTGTTTTCTTCTTGGTTTTCCACATCTTTTTCTTTTTTTGTGGATTTTTTTGCTTGTTTATTAATTGGTTTTAGAATTTCTAAAAATCCTTGTTTTATACATACTTTTCCACTACAATAAAATGTTTCGTTTTCTATGTTTGCTGTTACTTGTATTTTATTGTATTCAGCTGGTGGATAGAAAATTGCTAAAAATCTTTTTACAATTACTTTATATACTTGTTTTTGTAAGTCTGGCAATTGATTATAGTTTTCATATCCTTGACCTGTTGGAATTATTGCATAATGGTCTGTGATTTTACTATCATTTACATATTTTGTTTTAACTAAGTTTGTCGAATATTTTTCTTCTACCATTTTTTTGATATATCCTTGTATTTCTTCGTCTTGAAAACTTCTTGCTATTCCATTTAGGTTTTTTGATATTTCTTTTGCAACTGCTGTTGATAACACTCTTGCATCTGTCCTTGGATATGTTACTAATTTTTTTTCATATAGATTTTGTATTATTTCTAGTGTTTGATCTGGCTTAATTTTAAACCTTTTTGTACATTCGTTTTGAATTTCTGCTAAGTTAAATAAAAGTGGTGCATTTTCTTTTTGTTTTGATTTTTTTAGTTCTGTAATTTTAGCTTGTTTTCCTGCTAAGGTTTTTATAAATTCTTTTGCTTGTTCTTCATTTTTGAAGCCACTTTCATTGTATAGTTTGGAAGATTCATACATAATAGATTTTTCATTTACTTTCCATTCTGCTCTAAAAAATTCTTCTTCACTACCAAATTCTCCTATAATTTTATAATATTTAGTTTTTACAAAGTTTCTTATTTCTCTTTCTCTTTGTACTATCATTCCTAAAACACAGGTCATCACTCTACCAACTGATATAGATGCTTTTTCTTCATTTATACTTTTTGCTAATTGTCTTCCATAAATAATAGATAATAATCTTGAAAAATTTATTCCTATTAGGTAATCTTCTTTTGCTCTTAAATAAGCACTATCTGACAGACTGTTGTATTCAGATAAATCTTTTGCTTCTTTAATGCCTCTTAGAATTTCTTCTTCTGTTTGGGAGTCTATCCAAACTCTTTTCATTTTTGCATTTGGATTTGGATTTGCCATCATAAAAACTAGTCTTTGTATGTACTCTCCCTCACGTCCAGAGTCGCCTGCATTGTATATTTCTTCTAAATCATCTCTTTGCATTAGTTCTTTTACTATGTTAAATTGATTTTGTACTTGTGGAATTATTTCATATTTCCATTCTTCTGGAATGAATGGTAAGGTGTCTAATCGCCATAATTTTAGTTTTTCGTCATATTTATCTGGATAGCTCATAGTTACCAAATGCCCTACACACCAAGTTATAATCCAGTCTTGTGATTCCAAATAGCCGTTTTTTCTGTTTGTTGTGATTTTTAGTGCTTTTGCAAATTCCATGGCAACAGATGGCTTTTCCGTTATTAATAATTTTTTGCCCAATTCTACTTTGTCCTTTCTTAAAATTTGAAATTTGTTATGTATTATTACCAACCATTTTTTGTAATTATGAATATAATATAAAAATTAGAAAAAAACGAATAAAAAGTTTTTTTTTCTATAACTCTTAATTAATTTTATGGAAAAGGTCTGCACGCTTTTGTGTGAAAGAATGCTATAAAATTAATTTAGAAGTTGTGCTAAATTTACTTAACTGAACAATTTTGATAATTTTCATATTTTATTGCATTTATAGAAAGGTAATAAGATTATATTTGTTTTGTTTTTAAATATGTATTCAAAAATTCTTTTACTTTTTTCATTTCTTCTTTTGTTTCTAAGTTTTGATAATCAAACTTTTCTATCATTTTAATAACATTGCCATTTTCTTTTAAAGTTTCAATACTAAAGTCAAAATTAATGTCAAATACAAATGACGCAAATGTTAAAATTTGGTCTGTCTCACTTATGCTGTTTCTCTTGTCTGCTAATTTATACTCATAAAAATCTTTTAACATTTTATTTGACAGTTTTCCTTCTTCTATTTGCTTTTTTCTTTCAGGTTCTTGCCAATAAATATATGCCCCCTCATATAAAAGATCAATTTTATCTGCATCTTTTATGATTTTGCAAAATAGCTTTTTTTCTTTTGTTAGTAGTTTGCTTAATTCATATTTGTTATGTTCATATACTGCTGTATAGATAATTTCATCATATTTGTTATCTTCTATGTATTTTCTAATATAATTATTTTCTTTTAGAAGTTTAACCCCTGCTTCTCCATGGTCAAACTTTCTTAATTCTTTTTTGTTTGTTATTTTGTATTGCTGGAACCTACCTATATCATGAAGAAGTCCAATTAATTGGGCTAAATTAATTTCCTCTTGTGATAATTCTAATTTTTGAGCTATTTTCTCACAGTTTTCAGATACTCTAAAAATATGTTCTAACTTATTTTCAACTTTGCTGTTTTTTAAGTTTAAACTTTCTACATAGTTTATTAATTGTTTTTTTGCTTTTTCTATTTCTATCATAATATCCCTCGGTAGCTATTTTATCATTTTTGTTTTTTAAATTCAAGGGATTTATGTATCTGTGCCATTTTTTCTTTCTGAAAGTTGCAATATATAAGGTATGAAAAAACAATAATATAGAACAAAAGAGGCATGATTAAAATTTTATGACTTTTTAGATAACTTTTCATGCCTCGTCTTTGTTCGCCCGCGAAAATTGCAAAGCAATTTTCTGTGGAACGCTTGATATTATAGGAAGTTCAGAGAACTTTCCTATAATAGAACAAAAGAGGCATGATTAAAATTTTATGACCTTTTAGATTACTCTTTATGCCTCGTCTTTGTTCGCCCGCGAAAATTGCAAAGCAA
>CAOKGO010000041.1 GCA_948468045.1 uncultured Clostridium sp.
ATTTTATTTTCTTATGACGAAAAATTAAAATGTAGTAATAGCAAAGGTTTCCTCCTACAAACAATTTAGTAAGTAAATTATAAAATTTTCACATATTTGAAAGATGAATTGTAAAAAATATATACAAATTCGTCTTTTTTTGATTTTATAATGAAATTTTTGAAAATAAATGTTATAATCAAAACAATAATTGAAATTAGGCAACCACAGTTGCCCAATTTAAGGAGGCAATAGTATGAATAATGAAATATTACCAAATGATTATAGAGAAACTTTAAATTTAATAATACAAAAAATACAATTAGCACAACAAAAGGCTGTGATTTCTGCTAATATAACTTTGTTGGATTTATATTGGGATATAGGAAATGTTATTTTAAACAAGAAAAAAGAGCAAGGATGGGGTGCGAAAGTAATAGAAACTTTATCTAAAGATATAACTTCTGCATTTCCAGGAGCAAAAGGTTATTCTAGCAGGAATTTAAAATATATGAGCCAATTTGCAAAAACATATTCTAATTATTTAGATGTAAAAGATGAACTTTCAAAAGTTAGTTGGTCTCACAATCTTGTTTTGATGAGTAAAGTAAAAGATGAAAATGAGAGAAATTGGTATATAAACGAAACTATAAAAAATGGCTGGGCAAGAAGTGTGCTAATTCATCAGATAGAATATGGTTTATATGACAGGTCAACAACAGAAGAAAAAATACATAATTTTCCAAAAACTTTACCACCAGTTCAATCTGAATTAGCAGTTCAAACATTAAAAGACCCTTATATATTTGATTTTTTAACATTATCAAAACAATATAAGGAAAAAGATTTAGAAGATCAATTAGTAAAACATATAACACAATTTTTATTAGAATTAGGAGCAGGTTTTGCTTTTGTAGGTAGACAATATCATTTAGAAATTGGAGGAGAAGATTATTATATAGACTTATTATTTTATCATTTGAAATTGAAATGCTATGTTGTAATAGAATTAAAGACGGTGGAGTTTCAGCCAGAGTTTGCACGGAAAATTGAATTTTTATTTATCAGCTGTAGACGATATACTAAAAACAGAAGATGACAATCCATCTATTGGTATATTACTATGTAAAGAAAATAATAAAGTAAAAGCAGAATATGCTTTAAAAGATATTAATAAACCCATTGGAATTTCAGAATATGAATTGATAAAAGCAATACCAGAAGATTTAAAATCAAATTTACCAACTGTTGAAGAAATAGAGAATGAAATGGAAGAAAAATTGAAATGATATTAAATTGGGCAACCATGGTTGCCCAATTATAAAAAAATTATGCTTTGAATTTAGAAAATAAGTTCAAAGCAATTTTTTTATGGAAATTTTTTGTCTACATTTAACAAATATAAATATTATACTAAAAACAATTTAAAATGGCTAAAAATTAAAAATAAAGCGAATAAACGGAAGAAGGTGAGGGAATGTCTAACTTAAATTTGAAAGGTATATGGATACCAATAGAAATATTAACAGATGAAAAATTAAGTGATAAAGAAAAAATCATATATTCAATAATTTTATATTTGAGCAAAGAAAATAACTATTGCTATTTAACAAACAAAACTATGAGTGAGTTACTAAATATATCAATAACCCAAGTATCAAAATTAGTAAATTCATTAAAAGATAAAACTTATATTAACATTGAATTGATATACAAAAAGAATAGTAAACAAGTAGAAATGAGAAAATTAATACCAACAAGCAAAAACAAAGATACCTATTTAACAAAAGTTAAATACCCTCTCCAACAAAACTTTAATCCCCCTATTGAAGAAAAGTTTAAGGATAATAAATATAATAATAAAAATATAAATAAATATAATAGCACAAAACAGAATTATAAAAAGTCCAAAACTAACTTTGAACAAAGAGATTATACAAACTATGACTTTACTAAACTATATGTAAATGCAGATATGCTAGTATAAGCTATGACATTTGCATATAGAAAATCAGCTACTAGAGTAGATAAACTACTTTTGTAGCTGATTTTTTAGTTAAAGTTGCGAATAGCAATTTTAACTAAAACCTAAAAAATATATTTATATTTTTTAGGCAAAGGGGTGTGGGGAAAAATAAATTTTTCCCTGCCACACTAACACTTTTTAGCGATAGCGTTAAAAAAGTGTTGTAGTGTGTTACAATACCCAGCTAAAAAGAAGAAAAATTTTATTGGTTTATGGTATTTGATTCAGAGCCAAGCAAGGAGGTTATGTTAAAATGAGTTATGCAATAATAAGAAACACAAAATACAAAAGAGAAAACCTAAAAGGAGTATTTAGACACAATGAAAGAAAAAATAAGAATTATTCAAATGATAATATTGATAAAGAAAGGTCATATTTGAATTATTCAATAAAACAACCAAGACATAGTTATGAAAAAGAATTTGATAAAATAAGAGAAGAATTTAACTTAAAAGGGCAAATAAAAACAGTAAGTAATATTGCTTGTGAATATGTAATTACTTCTAATAAGCAATTTTTTGAAACAATAGGCGAAAAAGAAACAAAAAGATATTTTGAAACTGCATATCAATTTGTAACTGAATATAAAAATTTGGGCGAACAATATATAATGTCTGCAAAAGTGCATATGGACGAGGAAACTCCACATATGCACTTGATTTTTTTGCCTGTTGTTCACACGAAAAATAAAAAAGGAGACGATATTGATAAACTAGCTTGTAGTGAATTTTGGAAGGCAAAAGATAGTTATAGACAATTACAAGATGCTTTTTATAATTATATGACATCACACAATTTCGAATTAGAAAGAGGTGTTCCAAAAGAAGAATCAGGAAGAGTTCATATTGATTTAAGTGAATATAAAGAATTAACTAACTTTGATGAAACAAAAAAGAAATTACAGAATATGAAATTAGAATTGCCAAATGTTCCAGATATTGCTGATATTAATATAAATAGATTATCAAAAAAGAGAGATGAAAAGATAATTGAAGAAATAATTAAACCTAAAGATGACTTAATAAATGAATTGTATCAAGATAAGTTAATATTGCAACAAGAATTATTAAGAAAATCAAAAATGTTTGAAAAGGCAGAGAAATATCAAAAAGAACGAGATAATATAATAGCTGATAATAAAGATTTACACAATCAAGTAGAACAAATAAAAAGTGAATACAAGCAGAAGGAATTTGATATCGAATGGAAATATAAAAGTAAAATTAAAGGTTTAGAAAAAGAAAACAGTAGATTAAAAAAAATAATAGATAAATTCTATGAAACTATTGATAAATTCATACATTGGATTTGCAAAAAGTTTGATATGGGTGCAGAAGATAATTTGATTAGAGATTTTCAAAAAGAAACAAATACTTTTTTAGATGCAGAAAAACAACTTAAACACGAAGAAAGAGAGAAAGAATGGGATTTAGAAAGATAGAGCTTGTCTTAAAGCTCTATCTTAAAAAATATATATAAATTCACATATCTTCAAAGTTAATCAAAATCTACTAATTTCTTTATTTCATCAAAAGGTATATCTAAAACTATGGATAAAGCAATTAGTTCAAAGTCTTTTACAATCATCTTACCATTTTCTATCTTATAAATTTCAAATCTATCAAGTTCAACACCTAGTAAGTCTAGTTTTTGAGATAAACCGAGTTTTAGTATAATTGTTCTTTTCTCTATATTCTTTTATTAAATTACCTACTACATTACGTTGTTCATTAAATTTTTTCATTCTATTCTCCAAAAAAATAATTATTTACTTGATTTTATAATATTGTTTGTGATATAGTGTGTACAGAAAACACACACAAGCAAAAATTTTATCTTGAAAATCATTGAAAAACATATTATGTTATGATATGATACGAATAATTAATAATTTAAGATGGGGGAGTTCAAAAGATGAATAAGATTAAAAGTACAAAAGGTATAACATTGATATCGCTTGTGGTAACAATTATAATTCTTTTAATACTAGCAGGAGTAACAATTGCAACTCTAATGGGAGAAAATGGAATAATAAAAAGAGCAGGACAAGCGAAAGAAGAATATGAAAAAGCACAAATTGCAGAACAAGAAAGTTTAAATGAATTAGAAAAACAATTGGAAGATTATAATAAAGGTTTACCAGATAACACAAAGGATACAGAAGCAGGAACAGAAGTTAAAATACCATCAGAATGGTATTCTACAACATCAGCTTATGTGTCAACAGAGGATGGAAGTGTAGTAAAAAAAGCAGTAAAAGTAGCAAGTGTAACAGCGATAGCAACAGGAAATGGAGAAACAGTGCCAGTACCTAATGGTTTTTACTATGTAGGAGGAACAATAAATACTGGTGTAGTAATATCAGACAATCTAGCAGATAAAAATAAATATGTTAATTATGCACCAACAGGGGAAATAAAAGAAGGTATACCATCAGGAGTAGCATATAATGAGGATGGAACAATAAATACTGAAAACTCAGAATTAAAAGGAAACCAATTTGTATGGATACCAGTATCGGCTGGTAGATATGTAAAAAAAGACTGGGGAAAAGCAAATGCAACTTGGGAAAGACAAACAAATACAGCAGAATTGCCACAAATTCAAAAATATGGTGGATTTTATATTGGAAGATATGAAGCAGGAACAAGTAATATAAGTTTATCAACAGATATAAATTTTGCAAGTCAAAATACAGCATCTAATTGGGTAAATGATAATTTTTCAATAAGAGATGGATTAAACCATACAGCAACAGGAAAAATAACTTTAAAAGCAGGAGAAATACCATATTATCATGTAGATTATGAAACAGCATTAAAATTAAGTAATAGTATGTACAATACAGATTATGTTCAAAGTGGACTAGTTACAGGAACAATGTGGGATGCAATGATGAAATTTATAGCAGATAATGATGATACAGTAGTAACATCAAGTGATTGGGGAAACTATACAAATGGAAATGTGACATATACAGAAGGTAAAGGAAGATATGCTACGGTAAATTCAGGTAATGGAGCAATGACATCGGCATTTACAAAAAGCAATGGAGCATACAATTATGGAATAAAAACAACAGCAATATCAGAAGATGTAAAAAAGAAAAACTTATATGATGTAGCAGGAAATTTATGGGAATGGACACAGGAGGCAGCTTATCCAAACAATACAGTCGAATCATACATGCTTCGTGGGGGTAGCTTCCGCGACAGCTATTCTGACGACCCTGCGTGCTGCCGTGTTAGCGACTCTGCGACTAACACTAGCACGCACGTCGGGTTTCGCCCAGCACTTTATATAAAGTAGCACTGAACACTGGTAGCGATAAATCATAACGAGATGGAACTATGAAATTAATGAGAAATTAGATAAGTGCTAAAGAAATATACTAATTAAGAGGTAAAAATGGAAACAAAGAGAGAACTAACGTTAATACCAAAAACAGAAAATTATATAAAATATATGTTGAATATAATAATGAAATTACCTAGAACAGAAAAATTCAACATAGGTAATGAATATAAAAATATGATGTATATTATGCTTGAAGATGTTATGATGCTTGGAAAAATAGGTATGGAAGAAAAATTAGACTATATCAATAAAATAGATGCACGAATAAATGTACAAAGGGTTTTTTTAAGAATAATGAAAGATAATAGATGGATTGATGAAAAGAAGTTTTCATATAGTATGTCACTTTTAGATGAATTAGGAAGAATAGTTGGAGGTTTATTAAAGGCTTATGCCCAAAACATTAAGAAATGAGTTTGATAAAAAACTTTCATATGAAAAGTTGATGGAAGCACATAAAAAAAGTTGTGAAAATAAAAATTGTAGGAAAGACATAATAATGTTTAATTTGAAAAAAGAAGCATATGTCAAATATTTATATGAAAACTTGAAAAATCAAACATATAAACATGGAGGATATACTATATTCTATGTTCACGAACCAAAATTGAGAAAAATACAAAAATCGAGATATATTGATAGAGTAGTTCATAGATGGTTGGTAGATAATTTTCTTGCTCCTACATTTATACCACAATTTATAGAAACTTCATATGCATGCTTGCCAAATAAAGGTATGCACCAAGCAACATTAGATGTAAAAAAAGCTATGTTACATTGTAAACGAATATGGGAAGATTACTATATTATAAAGATGGATGTAAGAAAATATTTCCAAAATATAAATAAAGAAATATTGATGAACATAGTAAATAAAAAAATAAAAGATAAGAAACTACTGTGGCTAATAAATGAAATAATATATTCTACCGAAGGAGATACAGGGATTCCAATAGGAAATTATACATCACAAATCTTTGCAAATGTGTATTTAAACGAAGTAGACCAATATGCAAAACATAAATTAAAATTAAAGTATTATTTTAGATATATGGATGATACAATTATTTTAGTCAAAAACAAGGAAGAAGCAAAGAAAACATTGCTTGAAATTACAAAATTTTTACAAGATGAATTAAAATTAGAATTAAATAGTAAAACACAAATATTTAAAAGTAAACAAGGGGTTAATTTTTGTGGTTATAAAATAAATGAATATAGAATGAAACTTAGAGAAAAAGGAAAGAAAAAATTAAAAAAGAAAATTAAGGATTTAAAAGAAAATATAAAAAATGGAACAATGACGAGTAGAGAAGCAAAAAAATACTTATGTGGTCATTTCGGATATATAAAATATGCAAATATATATAAACTAAAAAAGAATTTATTCTATATAAATTAGGGGTAAATCAAAGGCTCAGTTGCTTCGTGGGGGTAGCTTCAACAACAGCTATTCTGACAACCCTGCGTGCTACCGTGATAACAACACTGCGACTAACACTAACACGAACAACGGGTTTCGCCCAGCACTCTAATATTATTCCAGATTATATATTTTAAGGAATATATACAGAGATATATTAGATATTAAAGAGGTTTACTCCTTCCTAATTTAGGTAAATATGATACAATAAAACAGGTATTAGTAGTATGATATACGAATATACTTGTTTTATGCTTTTATAACGAAGAAAAGATGAAGTAGTTTCATCTTTTAAATACCTAAATTATAACTTCAATGTTTTTTATTTGAATAGAGATATCTTTATTCCCTTTACAATCTAAACAGCCATCTATTAAAAGTATTTGATTAGAATGAATGTTTTGATATATATAGTCTGCAAGTTCATTTAATGCAAATACTTTTATTTTACAATTATTTTTTAATTCAATCCAAAAATAACAGATAGAAATATTATTTCCCATAAAGAAAAATTCAAAAATAGGATCATTAGCAACTTTCCCTATTATATAACACTTATTCATATGTAGCTCCTATTTTAATTTCAAAGTAAGTTCCTGTAATTCTTCTATGAATTGATATGCTTCTGAAACTGATAAATTATCTATGTTTACTTTACTTATTTTATCTAATAAAGATAATATTGATTTATTTAGCAAATAATCAGAACTATCAAAAATTGCATTATTTTCTACAATTTTAAAATTGATATCATCATTAACAAATAGTTTATAATACTTATCAAAGCTAGAACACGGAAAACCACATTTTACTATATCAACGTTTAAATTTGTTAGTTTTAAATTATATATTTTAGACAGAACTTTAGCATCATCATCTAAACATATGTAAAATACACCACTTTTGAATAAATAGAGGGTTTCGCTATTTTCATTCTTTAATTTCTTATAAATATCATATAATTTACTCATATATACACTCTCCTCATATAAAAATTGTTCAGAATTATTATACAACAAAAATAAACGACAGTAAAGTATTGTCGAAAATTTTAAAAAGTGATATGATAAATAAAATGGTTGAGGAGGGAGGTGAAATAAGATGAACAATGATAAAAGCCTTACAAGGCAAGACATAGAACTATTTATGATGGCTCAATTTATAGATGTAATAAATGTGTTTGAAAAATATGAAACAATTGATGAAGTAAAAAAAGATGTAAAATCTAGAAAGAAGATCTATTTAAATTATATAAAACAAATTCAAGAACCTATGGAATTTGTAGCATTAAATTTATATGATAAAAATATAGATGATAAATTAAAAAAATGTGAAGATGCATATTCAGATAGTACAGAATATAAAATAGCAATACAAAAATTAAAAGTTGCAACTAATACATTAATTGAAAAATTAGATGATACAGAAAAAGAAAAACTAAAAGAAATAAATAATCTAATATATGAAATATGTGATTTTAAAACACATTTAGCATATAAAATTCGGTCTAATAGATGGTATCAAAATCAAAGAAAAATGTACTTAATTAAGCAGTTGGTATAGTAAAACTATTACCATTTTTAGGAACTTAATTAAGTACAAAATCAAAAACTAAAATTAACTAAAATCATTAACATCTTTATAGAAGTCAGCAACAGGTCTATTAAAAACGATTGAAAATGCTAATAATTCATAATCTTTTACACAACGTTTATTATGCTCAATAGCATATATATCAGCTTTATATAAATTAAGACCAATCAATTCTAATTTTTCGCATAAAACTTTTTGAGAAAATCCACTTTCTACACGGAATTTCTTAAAGTTTTCAGATATGACATTTAATTTATTATTAATTCCTCTACGGCGATTCATAGTAAAAACACTCCTTATATTCTAATAAATACATTCTACAATAAAAGTGAGGGGTAAAAGGCAATATATTATTGCCTTTTACCCCTCTAATCTGTTAAGTAAAAAAAATAAAATATAAGAATAAAAATAGATATTATTTATTTTTTAGAATCCACTCATAGACTTCATTTTCAGTAAGTTTGCCTTTTTTCATAAGATTAATTTTTTCTTTAGCCTGCTTTTTCCAAGTTTCAAAGTCTTTAGAAAGTTCTTTGTTTTCCTTATTTTTTCTAACTTGCATAAATTTTTGTTGATAAGTTCTTCTATATTCGCCCATAGCCTTATTTTGTTTTAATCTTTCAGTATAAGATTGGAAAGCTCCTAAATCTCTACAAGTTTTTGAGTTTTCTTTTGGGTAGTCACAGTAAATTTCATCTACTTTTGAAGTTGGAATAAAGTACATTCCACAATTTTGACATTTTTTAATTGGATAGTTAGGTGTTTTTGATAGTTCATCAAGTATAGCATAGCAAACACTTGATAAATCGTTACTTTTATGAGTATCACTCATTGAAAGAAACATATTTTTAGTATGTAAAGATTCTAGTATGTCATATTCATTTTTATTACTAAATTCTTGATATTTCTTTGAATAACTATCTCTCATAATAAAGTCATTTTTATAATATGTATGTAATTTTCCCATTCTTTTTATTAAATAAACTGCATATCGTTCAGTATATGTATATTTTTCTAATTCACTGTTGTTATTTAAGTTATAGATATAGGTAACAGCTTTTATTAGTTCTTGTTGTAAGTCAATTAAGTTTTCTTTTAAGTCTTCAAATATTTTAATAATTGCTTTTAAATAATTTTCATTATTGCCATAATTATTACTTAATTCAAATTTATAATCCTTATCTAAATCTCTTAATATCTCAAAACCATAAGCATAAAAGAAACTTTTATTAGCAGACTCAAAGTTAGATAAGTCAGCATTTAAGAATTTTAATAGCATTAGTCCAAACTTTTCTTGGAATGGAAAATACAAAGTAGCAGGATGTTTTAAGCCGTTATCTGTTTTTTCCGTTTCTTTATAATAGACATCTCTTAATTTATTTTCAGTATCTAAATGGAAATCAGCTTTATAAAAATATAAAGGTGTAGCATAATATTCTTTTTTTGTTTCAGTATTAAACCAAAAGTAGAAGTCATCAAAAAAGGTTACTTCTGGTAGTTCCATACAAATTTATCTCCCTTCTAAAAATCAAATTTTATTAAAAATGATAAACAATTTAATAAAAATAATAAATTGTTATTGACATTCTATATTTATTATACTATAATACTAATATAATTACAATACTTTCTTCAAAACTAATTGCTAAAAGCCGTAGAATAAAAATTCACTAAATTTTGATAAATGATTGTAATAACAATGTTCTTAAGATTTTAAACAGACTATTAACAACACAGTAAAGTAATTTGATTAGTATATTTTGTTTTTATTTGTAGGTGTGAAATTGTAGTTTGTTGGAATAGAGAATCTAAAAAGGAAAGAGGGTGAGAAAAATAAAACACAAGTTAGACAGCAGAGGTACAAAAGAGAAAATAATTGAATTATTTTTTACAAAACATTTAAAACCAGTTGATATAGCAAAGAAATTAAAAGTCGGTATGCCATATATAACAAAGATAATTCAAAAAGATTCAAGATATATTCGAGAGAAAGAAAACAGAAGGCAAGAAAACAAAGAAAAAAGTAAAACTCAAAAACGAATATATGCACAAAACAGAAGAAAAAAGGAAAAAGAGGAAAAGCAAGAATATCAAAAATTATTAGTACAGATAAATAGAGATAACGAATATTTATCTACTAAAAAGAAAGAAAATGATTTGCAATTTGTAAACTGTAATAGAAGTGCTTATGATTATGACAAAAACAGCAGTGATTTAGTATTGAAAGATAATATAAATGCAGGATATGCAGTTTCTAAAAGAGTTAGCAATATTGTAAATCCAAATATGATAAAGAGTAATAAAATATGTGTTTAATTGTATGCTTTGAAGTAATCAAGGTGTATTTTTTTTACTCTAATTTAGAAAGAGGGATTAAAGAATGATTTTATTAATCAAGAATTTTGGAAAATATGTTGAATAGCAATAGGTTAATAAATTTATATAACTGAATTAATAACCATAAATAGCTATTCACAGGGAAGGAATAGGTATTTAGATGAAACAAGAATATAAAATAAAAGAAGTGTTTGATGAGAAGGCTAAAACAATACAAGAAAAACTACAAGAAACATTTATAAGTTATTTAATTGAAAAAGTTAATAATAAATAGTTGTATAGGCTAGTCTGTATGTGTTTTTACAATAAACTAGCCTAAATTTGTAAATATGAGTTGAAATATTTTTATATAAATTGTATAATTCAGTTGTAAATTGGATAGGAGGAAACCTATTGTTATTAGAAAGAGAGGTTTAAATGATAACAATAGCAAATCCTGAAAAATATGTAGCAGGATTATATGAAAGATTATCCAATGAAAATATTGAAGTTGGTAATGGCGAAGTAATAGTAACAAACGAAGATGAACAAGAAAGTGGAAGTATTAGCACACAAAAACTATTTTTAAGAAACTTTTGTAAAGATAACAACATACAAGTATATGATGACTATACAGATGATGGAGTTTCTGGAGCAACATTCGACAGACCAGACTTTAATAGAATGATAAAGGACATTGAAAATAAGAAAATCAATTTAATAATAGTAAAAGACTTATCAAGGTTTGGAAGATTATCAAGTAAAATATCGTATTATTTAGAAGAATTTTTCATTGAAAAAGGTGTAAGATTTATAGCAGTAACAGATGATATAGATACAGGGCATATTGAAACATCAGAAGAAATGGTACAATTCAAAGCATTTTTTAATGAGTGGTTTTTACGAGATACATCAAGAAAAGTAAGGAATGGAAAGAAAACAAGAGCGAAAGAAGGAAAAGTAATGACAACATATCCAACTTATGGCTATAAAAAAGATCCATTAGACTATAACCATTATGTAATAGACCAAGATATAGTACCAATCGTTAGAAGAATATTTATGCTAGCAAGAAATGGAATGACACCAACAGAAATAGGAAAAATTCTAACAGATGAAAGGACTCTAGTACCATCAGAAATTGTAGGAAACGGACACACAAGAAAAGATGGAATAAAGCGAGGTTGGAACAGAAACACAGTAAAAAGAATATTGCAAAATGTAACTTATTTAGGTTGGGTATCGAATGGAAATACAAAAAAGATAAACTATAAGAGCAAGAAAACAATGATAATGCCTAAAGAAGATAGAATAATCGTAAAAGATATGCACACACCAATAATTGATGAAGAAACATTTAACATAGTACAAGATATGATAAAAAGCAGAACAGGAGTAAGAACAAAGTCGTATGATTGGTTACTAAAAGGATTAGTATGTTGTAAAGAATGTGGCAAAAAATTAAGTCTAGTACCACAAAAACATCCAAATAAAACAACATTTTATTTAAGATGTAACACTTATGCTACTAACACACATTTAGGGTTATGCACACCACATAGCAACAACCTAGAAAAAGTAACAGACTTTGTAATCGAGCAAATTAAGAAAAGATGTAGAGAATTTTTAGATGAAGAAAAATACACTAAAATAGCAAATACATCAAAAGACAAAATAATCAAAGATAGGTTTAATGTTAAAAATGAAATTCTTATTTTAGAAAAGAAAGTTAAAGATATAAACAAGCGAATAGACAAGTTGTATGAAGATAAATATAATGGACTATTTGAAGATGAAGATTTTACAAGACTTTATTCAAAGCAGATAGAAAACAGAAAACAAGCAGAAGAAAGAATAAAGCAGTTGCAAGAATTAGAAGAAAAAGAAGATTCTTCAATAGACATCAATAAACTTGTTAGAGATTTTGTAAATATGAAAGAAATAACAAGAACAATGATTGTATCTTTAGTAGATAAGATAGAAATATCAGAAAATAAAGAAATAACGATATATTATAAATTCAATATTTTAAATATGGGAAATGAAGATAATAAATTATAAAATGTTAGCTAAATAAAAAAATAGTCATAACGGAATATTAGGACAATAATTGTGTTGTTAATATTAGCAGGAATAAGTATTGCAACTTTAACAGGGCCAAATGGAGTGTTAGAAAAAGCAAATAAAGCAAAAGAAGAAATGAAAAAAGCACAATATTTAGAGGAGTTGCGAGTAATTGGTTTAGGATTACAACCAGATAGAACAATGGAAAATTGGGACAATCAAACATATATGAATAAATATCAAGACGAAATACAAAGAGATGATATGTTTTTAGATGCAAAAGAAATAAAACAATTGCCAAACACTGAAGAAATAACAATACAGGTAATAACTGTTGAGGGGTGGGTCTATTGGATAACAGAAGAAAAAGTAGAATATAAAGGAACAGAGGATGAGCAACATCCAATTGAACCTGAAGAACCAGTAATTAAACCAACAGGAATATATGCGGCATTAGTAGGAAATACCTTAAAATTTTACACTACTCAAGAAGCAGCAGAAGCTTCTGGTGGAAAAACTTATGAGAATGTGAAAGGAAAAATATTTACACGTGATAATACTGATAATGTAGAAAAACCTAATACACCTTGGTTTGCAGATGCAGATAATATAACAGCAGTAGAATTTGTAGATGAGGTAGCACCAGAATATTTAGGATATTATTTTAGTGATTTAAAATCATTAGAAACTGTAAATATGGAAAAAGTAAAAACAATAAATGTAACTAATATGTATGGAATGTTTTTAAATTGTGAAAAATTAAGAGAAATAAATACAAAGGGATTTGATACAAGAAATGTAGAAAACATGGGGTGGATGTTTTTAAATTGTAAAAGTTTAACAAGTTTAGATGTAACAATGTTTGATACCAAAAAAGTTACAAATATGGAGGTAATGTTTAATGGTTGTAGTAGTTTAACTCAATTAGATGTATCAAGTTTTGATACATCTAATGCAACAACAATGAGATCAATGTTTGCAAATTGTACAGGATTAAGTGAAATAAATTTATCAAACTTTAATACAAGTAATGTAACTAATATGGCAACTATGTTTCATGGATGTAGTGCTATAAGAAAATTAGATTTATCAAATTTTGATACAAGTAAAGTAACAATTATGGATTCAATGTTTAATCTTTGTATGAGTTTAACAGATTTGGATGTATCAAGTTTTAATACATCTAATGTAACTAGTATGAAATCAATGTTTTCTAATCTTTATGGAATAAGAACACTTGATGTATCAAGTTTTAATACTGATCAAGTTATTAATATGTATAAGATGTTTAATGGATGTAGTAGTTTAACAATATTAGATTTGTCAAATTTTGATACTAGAAATGTAACAGATATGACCAGTATGTTTCAATATGGATTAGATTTAAAAACAATATATATTGGGCCAAATTGGAAAACAGCAAGTAAAAATACAAATATGTTTTTGGATTGTGCAACATCTAAATTAACTTTAAAATAATACGAATATAAATATAAAAGAAGACGTCACATCTGTGACGTCGAGACTATCGTAAAAGTTGTGTAAATCGGATTTCCTTCCGATTGATAACTTAA
>CAOKGO010000042.1 GCA_948468045.1 uncultured Clostridium sp.
TTCCAAAGTATATATTTTTAAATAAAGTGTGACATATGTTTGACAAACCAACATTGGACCCTGCATGTGGCTCTCGGTAATTTCTTGACAGAAACTTATATAAGTTTAAGAAAAATGGAAAATAAGGCTCTTGAGAAGCTGAATAAAGGTCAAATTCAATTTGGTATGGAACAGTTTAATCCTATTAAAGTTTCTATTGGTCAATTTTATGGTATAGAAATAAATGATTTTGCAGTAACAGTTGCAAAAACTGCTTTATGGATTGCTGAGAGTCAAATGATGAAAGAGACAGAGGAAATATTGCATTTGAATTTAAACTTTTTGCCTTTGAAGTCTTATACAAATATAATCGAGGATAATGCTTTGCGTATTGACTGGAATGAGGTTGTTCCAAAGGAAGAATTAGATTATATAATGGGAAATCCGCCTTTTATAGGTGCTTCAAATATGAATAAAGAACAAAAGGAACAATTGTATGATGTTTTTGATAGTATGAAAAGATGTGGGGAATTAGATTATGTTTTTTGTTGGTATAAAAAAGCATGTGATTATATGGAAAAAACACGTATAGAAAGTGCTTTTGTAGCTACAAATTCGATATGTCAGGGCGAACAGGTCAATATTTTTTGGAAGCCATTATTTGAAAAAAATATAAAAATAAACTTTGCATATAAGAGCTTTATATGGGATAATGAAGCAAGTCAAAAAGCTCAAGTTCATTGTGTTATTGTTGGTTTTTCATATGTACAAAAAAACAAAAAACAATTGTATAGTAATAATAGATTAAAGATAGTTAAAAATATTAATGCTTTTTTAATAGATGCACAAGATATTTTTATAGATAGTTTTACAAGGCCACTATCAAATGTAACAAAGATGATTCGTGGTAGTTCTCCTTGTGATAATGGGAATTATAGTTTTACAGAAGATGAAATGAAAGAATTTGTACAAAGAAATCCAAATTTGAAAAAATTCATAAAAAAGTATATTGGTTCAAGAGAATTTATAAACCAGATACCAAGATATTGTATCTGGCTTTATAATGAAGATGTTTCAGAATTCAGATATAGTACAGATTTAAGAAAACGTATAGAGAATGTGGTAAACTTTAGGAAGTCTAGTAAAAAAGAAAAGACTAGAGAATTAGCATATTCACCGTTGATTTGGGAAGCTAATAGATACAATGGAAAAGAGTTTATTTTAATTCCTAGAGTTTCTTCTGAAAAGAGAAAATATATCCCTATTGGTTTTATAAATGGTAATACTATTGCTAATGATAGTGTACAGTTAATACCAAATGCAACATTATATGATTTTGGAATTTTAACTTCAAATATACACAATGCGTGGACTAGAATAGTTGCTGGAAGGTTAAAAAGCGATTTTAGATATTCAAATTTGGTATATAATAGTTTTATATGGCCAACCCCAACAAAGCAGCAAAAAGAAAAAATAGAAAAAACAGCACAAGGAATTTTAGATGCACGAAACTTATACCCAAATAGTAGTTTAGCAGATTTATACGATGAGCTAACTATGCCACCAAAACTTAGAAAAGCACATCAGGAAAATGATAAAGCAGTAATGGAAGCTTATAGTTTCAATTGGCGAACAATGACAGAATCTGACTGTGTTGCAGAGCTTATGAAAATGTATGAAAAAATAACAACTAGTGCAAAAGAAGAAAATTAGTGAATTTGATTATAATAAATAAAAGTTTATTTGAAGATATAGAAAATATAAAATATTTGTATAACAATTAAAATTCAGAAAACTAGAGAAAGCTAGTTTTCTTTTTTGATATTATAGGAAAGTTCTCTGAACTTCCTATAATATCAAGCGTTCCACGAAAAAATTACTTTGCAATTTTTATAGCAGAACAACAAATGCTGAATGAAAGCTTTTGCTTGAAAGTTTAGCAAAAAACATCAAAAAAACATCGAAAAAACATCGAAAAAACATCAAAATAATATTATTGCTTGACTTTTTTGAAAATATAGAATAAAATATTAAACATAATTTGAAATATAGAAAAGAGGATGAAAAAATGAAAGAATTAAAAAATGAAAAAGCAGTACTAAAAGAATTACTAGAACATTATGAAGAAAATATAGAAACATATAATGTAGTAATAGAAAAAACGGGAAAGAAACAACAACATAGAAAACTCAAAGATAACAATTATGAAAAAGAATTAAATGAAGCAACTATAAGAACATTCAGACAAAATGAGGGAATAAATGATAAAGTAAATGTAAAACTAAAATTAGGATTTCCATATAATAGAACAAAGGAGCCATGGATACAATTATACTATATGGAAAAGAATGCAAAAGGTACAAATGGAAGATATACGGGAATATCATTAGATATTGAAACTCAAATGGTAGAAATGTGGATAGGATTTGGAATGACAAAAATGAAAAAACAACAGCTTTTACAAACAAAAGAACAATATATAGAAGAATATCATAAGATGTTTGGAAATCAACTAGAAAGAGGATTTCAGTATGAATCTGTATTTGTAGATGCAACTATTATATCAAAATCAATATCAATTGATGAACTAGATAATGAAGAATTTAGAAAAGATATAGCATATCTTACAGACTTATATGTAAGTGTAGAAAGCAGAGAAAATATAATAAAAAAGATAAAAGATGAAAAACTAATAAAAAAAGAACAAAACAAACAGAAATTTAAAAAAAGTAATAAACTAATGGGAAAAAATATTTTATACAAAGGTTTCCCAGGTTCTGGTAAATCATATATGATAACACAAAAATATTTAACAGACAAAAATAAAGAATTAATAAATGAAAATCAATATGAAAGAGTTACTTTTTATAGTGAATATACAAATGCAGAATTTGTTGGAACAATTAGACCATGTGTCAAAAATCAAATATTAAAATATGATTTTATTGCTGGTCCTTTTACCACATTATTAGAAAAAGCAATTAATAATGAACAAACTAACTTTTACTTAATTATAGAAGAAATTAATAGAGGAGATGCAGGAGCTATTTTTGGAGATATTTTTCAATTACTAGATAGAGAAGATGGAAATGGAAGAAGTGTATATTCTATAACAAATCAACTAATTGCAGGTTATATTTACAAAGATGAAACAAAAAAGATATACTTACCAAAAAACTTTTCTATTATTGCAACAATGAATGTAAGTGATGAAAATGTAAAAACACTTGATAATGCATTTGAAAGAAGATGGGAAAATATATGGGTTTTAGATAAACAAGGAATTTATGATCAAAAATACATTCAAGGAATGGAACAAATTACATGGGGTAAATTTAGACAAGTAATAAATAAAGTAATAACTAGTCAACAAGGAATTTTAAAAAATGAAGATAAACAATTAGGAGCGTACTTTATTGATAAAACTTATGTAACAGATAATAAAGAAAACAATGATAAAGACAGAAGAAATTTTTTATACAAAGTAATTATCAATTTGTATACTAAAATATGTAAATATGACAAAACATTAATATTTGATGAAAAAATAACATCAATTAATGAACTAGCAACAACATTTTTAAGTAAAGATTACATGAAAGTATTCAAAGAAGAAATAAAAGAAGAATTATTAAAATAAGGAGGATTGCTGTGAAAAGAACAAATATAGTGGAAATTAAAATAGCAAAAACAGATAGAGAATTTGTTGGAATAAAAATTAAAAATAACAGTGCAATTGTTAATTTTCCAATTGGATATAGAATTACAGAAAAAGTAATAAATGCAAATGAAAGAGAAGAAATAGAACAGTTATTTGATGATGTAAAGCTATTAATGACAAATATAGAACAATCACAAGAAGCTCTTTATGGTACAGGATATCAACAATTTAGCTTTTCTAGTAGCATATATATTTTAGAAGACTTTTTAAAAAATGGACTTTATAATGAGAAAGGTAGTCAAAGTAGAAAAAATACACAAGGAAAAATTCAATGGAGAGAAACTATACAAAGTAAAGTACCAGCATATTCAGCAGGAAATTATATTTATTTAGATACTTATAATTACAATATTTGTTCTATGGAAAATAAAATAACACAAATACAAAAATATTGTTTAAACATAATTACAAAAATATTGGGATGGTTATATAATTGCAGTAACATATATGAAAAAATAGAAAATTATTTTAGTAAAGAAGAAATGATATATGAATTATTAAATGAGCTAAATATGATTAATGAAGATAGAAAAAAGAAATTGTTAGAGCAAATGTTATTATTTTTAAGAGGAACACAAACTACTTTATTTGGAAAAGAAGAATTTGAAGTTGGAACTTATTATTTTGATAAAGTGTGGGAAAATATTTTAAGAAAGCAGGCATATTTATTATATCAACCAAAAAAGTCTTTTCCAACTACATATTATTTTATGGGAGAAAAAATAATAAATAGTAAATTACTGCCAGATATTACAATCAGTACAGGTAAATCAATTGTAATTATGGATGCAAAATATTATAAAATTGGAAATTTTCCAGAATCAGCAGATATTTGTAAACAATTATTTTATGGACAGTACATTAAAAATGAAAATAAAAAATCTAAAGTTTATAACACATTTTTATTACCACAAAAATTTACCAATAAAGAGACACAAGAAAAATTTTGGAAACTTGGTTATGCAAATGCAGAACATTTAAGTAAAAAGGATAGAATTTATATTTATTATTTAGATACAAAATCAGTAATGACAAGTAAAAAGACAGTAAAGACACTATTAGAAAATATTATTTTAGTATAATTTATAAGTCACAAACTGACAAAATTTGACATAGAATATAATAGCCCAAAGTCAGAGGTGATAAATAAATGAATAAAATAAAAAAAGGTGACATCGTTGCTAGAAAATCTTATGGAAAAGATGTCATATTTACTGTAAAAAATATTATTAATACTAAAAAAGAAAAAATCGCTATTTTAAAGGGTTTTATAGATAGAATTGAAGCAGATAGTAGCATAGAAGACTTAGAAATAGTAGACAAAGAGACTATATCTAAAAAACAAGCAGATTTACATTATAAATTAAATGATAAAATAATAAAAGCAAAAGATAATGCAAGAGGAGAATACCGAATAGGGATAGTAACTCCAAATAATAGGAATAAAGAAAAAATTGTAACAGGAAAAATATTACACTTAGATGGAGACAAAAAATACAGTCAAAAATCTTATTACTATTATAAAAAATTAGGATTAAATGCTATTGTAAAAAATATTCCAGAATATAGACAACCAAGAGTAGTATATCGATTATTACAAGCATATAACCCAGATATATTAGTAATTACAGGACATGATGGAATGATAAAAGGAGGAACAGATTATAATAATATTTACAATTATAGAAACTCTAAATATTTTATTCAAACGGTAAAAGAAGCAAGAAGATATGATTTAGAAAAAAACAACCATCTAGTTATTTTTGCAGGGGCTTGCCAAAGCTATTTTGAAGCTATTATTTCTGCTGGTGCAAATTTTGCATCTTCACCAGATCGTATATTAATTGACTTTTTAGATCCTTTAGTAATTGCGGAAAAAGTAGCATTTACAGAAAAATATAAATATATTACAATTGATGATATAGCAAAAGAATTAAGAGATGGAAAAAAAGGAGTAAGTGGAATAGGAGCAAATGGAAAAATGATAAAAGAAATAAATTAATAGTTTTATGATTAATATATAAAAGATAGTATAATATAAAACATTTCATACAAATTTGCTAAAGTAAATATGATAGCTAACAAAGATGAGGCATGATTTATATACAATATTTGAAAGATTTTAGCAAAAAACATCAACTTCTAAATAAAAATAACCCAACTTAATATTTTTGTAACACAAATGTAACACAATCGTAATTTAAGCGAAAAGAAATGACAAATGTATTGATAATAGAGAGGTACAAAGATTTGACAAGGCTTTTTCTTTTTTGACAATTTTTGCAAGAAATGCTATAATCGACCTATCTTAAGTAAGAGGTGATTACATGATTTGTCGTTCAGATATTGCAAATCTAAAAACAGACATCGTAGAAAAAGTAGGTCAAAAGATAATTGTAAAAGGTTCTTTAGGAAGAAGTAGAGCCTTTGAAAAAGAAGCTACAATAGAAAAAGCATATCCAAATATTTTCGTAGTAAAATATGAAGAAAATGATAGAAATGTTACTTATAGTTATACAGACATATTAACTAGAACAGTAGAGGTAGAGGTGTTTGATGGAGATTCTTATTCACCATTAATACCACCACCAGTAGAAAACAAAAGAAAAAAAGTAGAAGTATAAGCAAAAGGAGATTGTATTTACAATTTCCTTTTTGCATTTAAACAATTGACTTTTATGTAAATTTATTATAAAATGGAAGCCAATATTAGTGCAATATATCAAAGGTGATTGACTTTGGTAGCCTAGTGTATATGCACAGAAAGGAGAATAAAACTATTTAACGGATAATAGCAAGGAGGTAGACATGATGAATAATGCATTTTTAAAAAGTGTTCCACAATATTATGTTTGTCCATTTTGTGGTAGTTTGCACAAATGGAATGGAAAACAATTAGGGTATTACAACAACACTTTATGCGAAAAAAAACTTAAGTGTGATGAGGAGCCATATAGGGGAGATGTGTATTTTATACAGTTTGATTACTGTAATAATTTACACTATCGTATGAAGAGCCTTTGCAGAAAAATTGATAAGGTAGAAGGAATGATACCAATTTCTTCTATTCAATGGAAGCCAGACACACCGATGGTTTACTTCAATATTGAAGTAACAACGGAAGGGTTTGTAGGGCTATACGACTGTAAAGAGTGTGGTTTTTCTATAAGTTGTAACTATGCTAGGGGGGAACGCAGAAAAAAAACCGAGATACAACTCGGATTTGTCTTTGATGAGTCTGAGTATAGGATTGTCCAATAGTTTTTATCTTTAACTAACCCCACCTGAGGCAATTTGTCTTGGGTGGGATTTCAAATTTTGTCATAAATCTAATTACTCCCTAATATATATGTAAAAAGAATAATTAAGGAGGTAAACTAGATGGTATTAGAAACAATGAACGAAAATTTATGTGTAAATAAATTAGTAGCATCAAAAAAAGACATCATCATGGTAGAAGGAGACATGATAGTACCAGATTCCAAACCAGATATTTTAAACACAATTTGTACAAGTGGGGTAGTATGTGTATACAAAAAAGAGGTATTAGATGACAAAGTAAGAATTGATGGAAATATCAATACATATATTATGTACTTAGCAGATGATACCCAAGACAAAGTAAGAGGAATTAACACAAGTTTAGACTTTTCAGAAGTAATACAAGTTTCAAATGCACAAAGTGGTATGGAATCTGTAATACAAACAAAACTAAAATCTATTGAATGTAAAGTAATTAATGGAAGAAAAGTAGGAATAAAAGCAACCTTAGAAGTAGATATAAAAATATATGCAAAAGAAGAAATAGAAATTGTAAATGACATACAAAATGCCCAAGGTATTCAAATGCTAAAAGAAGACCTAAGAGTAAATTCACTAGTTGGAATGGGAGAAAACAAAATTTATACAAAAGACAATATTTCTATTGATAATATTGACAATCTAGCAGAAATTTTAAAAACAGATATAGCAATTACAGATAAAGATGTAAAACTTAGCTATAATAAGATTTTAGCAAAAGCAGAAGCAAGAGTAAAAATAATGTATTTAACAGAAGACAATAGAGTAAATGGTTTAGATGCCAAAATACCAGTTGTAGGGTTTATAGATATACCAAATGTAACAGAAGAAAATATATGTGATTTAGACTATGAAATAAAAAACATGATAATAAAAGCAAATGCACCGGAAGAACATTCTATTTATATAGAGCTTGAAATTGGTGTTATGGCTATGGTATATGAAGAAAAACAAATAAACCTTATCCAAGACCTATATAGTCCATCTGAAAATTTAGAATTTAATAAAAAGAAAATTACAACAATAACAAATAAACAAACACGTAAAGAAATCAAGCAAATTAGGGAAAAAATAGAAGTAGAGGGATTAGAAAATAAAAATATAATTGATGTAGATGTATGTCCAGTAATTGAAAGACAAGAAAATCTTAGCAATCAAATTATTTATACAGGAAGTTTAGAAATCAACTTTATTTTATCAAACCAAGAATTGCAAATGGAAGTTAGAAATGCAAAAGTGCCATTTGAATACCAAATAGATGGGGTAGAAGATGCTGAAAATACAAATAGTAGATTAGATATAGAAGTAGCTAACCAAGACTTTTTAGTTCAAGATGGAGGAATGGTTACAGGCAATGTTGATTTATTAATGAATAGTGATATGTATAAAAATACGAATATGAATATTATGAATGAAATTCAAACAAATGGTGAAAGAGAAGCACAAGATTATGGCTTAATTCTTTACATTGTTAAAAAAGGAGATACCTTATGGCAAATAGCTAAAAATTATGGAAGCACTATTGATGACATTGTAAGGACAAATGGAATTGAAGATGCAAATAAAATTGTACCAGGACAAAAAATATTTATTCCACGTTATACTAAAACAGGAGTAACTTATGCATAAAATTTATTCTAGGCCAAGAATAAGAATTCCAAAAATTATTATACCATCAAGAAAAAGAATGCAAAATGAAAAAGCAAGAAAAATAACAACTATATTAATTATTTTAGTAATAGCTTTTTCTACGGTTAAGCTTATTTTAGATGCAGTTTTGCCAATTTTTGATACATTATGCGAAAACAGAGCAAAATCGATAGCAACTATTGTTTCTAATGAGCAGGCTACAAATGTAATGAAAGAGCATAGTTATGATGAAATATTTTCACTTGAAAAAGATAACAATGGCAACATTACAATGATAAAATCAAATGTTATACCAATAAATGAAATAATTTCTGATGTTGCAAATAAAATTCAAGAGGAAATTAACAATAAAGGTAGAGATAACATAGAAATTGCTATTCGGAAGCTTTACAGGTTTTAAATTACTAGCAGGAAGAGGACCTCGGTGTTAAAATAAGAATATCAACAATAGGAAATGTAGAAACTGATTTACGTAGTGAATTTTCAGCACAAGGAATTAATCAAACCCTACATAGAGTTTATTTGCAGGTAAAATGTAATGTGAATATATTAACACCTTTTGACAATATTTCACGTGAAATTACTAATCAAGTGTTACTTATGGAAAATGTAATAGTAGGTGGAATTCCAAATACTTATTATAATTTAGAAGGACTAAATGGAAATAGTGATGCTTTAGAAGTAATTGAATAAAAAGCGAAAATATTTCGCTTTTTATGCTTTATAAATGTTTTCTCTATGATATTTTAGGTATTCAATTCTTTTTTCGTCTAATTGTAAATATTCTATAAATTTATTTGTGTATATATTTAATCTTTTTTGATTCATTGGAGAAATCCAAGGAGATACATATAATTTTTTATTATCATCAAAAGTGATAAAGCCTTGATCAAATAATCTATCATAAGTAGGTGTTAGCATAAAACCATTTTTAGGGTCTATTTTTTCTTTATCATTTGATTTTGACCAAGGTTTTATATGTGAAGCAATAAGAAGTCTTTCATCATTAACTAGAGTAAAGGGACAATAAGGACATTCTAATAATAATTTATTTCTATATTCTCCTTGACCTGTTCTAGCTTTAATCATGGTTTCTTTCATTTTTTGAGAAAGGTTAGATTTACTATTTATTTCATTTTCTTGTTCTATTTCTTTTGGCATTTTATAACCTATAATGTCAGGTTTATAGTCAATAAATATTCTAAAATAAAACAAATTATTATTATTATTATTATCTTTTAATTTTAATATAGATAGATAAGAAATATTTGGAAGTCCAATTCTTCTCATTAAATCATAATATTCAGATTCTGCATTCATATAAACTCTAGGTGGAGCAACATCTACTCTATATAATCTAAAATTAAGAAATCCATTGCTTAATTTATCTATTTTATTTTCCATAATATTATATCTATTACTCATTGTATCTTTTTTTATGTATGGCTGCTGAGGATTAAAATATTCTTCTTTTGAATCTAGTAAGAATTTTTTTAAATCTTTCTTTAAAAAGAAACAATTAATATCTTGAAAATTATTAAAGAAATTTGTTAATCTGTTTCCAATATTGCCAACATATAATTTTGCTTCTCCATGTCCTGTACCAATTTTATTGTCTTTAACAAAGGAATCTGCCAGTGTAATGTATTCTAGTGTATCTACAATAATAAATTTTTTGTTATTTATTATAATTGGTGTATTGTCCATTAATTTTCCTCCTCTAGATTATAGCACTTCAATATTTCTTCCATTATTGACATTAATACATTTACGACAATAGAATTTCCAGCTTGTTGATACATTGCAGTGTCAGAAACAACAATTTGAAAATCATCACTAAAGCCCATTAAGCGTAAACATTCTCTTGGAGTAAGTTTTCTTAATCTTCCTTCTGTTGTAACATAATTATCTACACCAGCTCTATGCATTTTGTGCATTGTTGTTAATAAAGGTCGTGCAACATCTAAATCAACTTGTGGTTTAGAATAAAATCCCTTTGTTCCAGTTGACATTACGTATTTTTCTACTTTTTCTGAAAGGAAATATTTATCTAATTCTTGCATTGTTTTTTCTTTATTTGTATTTTCTTCTTCAAAAACAAAATCTCCATGCCAATTAAATTGTTGATTTTTCTTTTCACATAAAGCAATATCACCATCAATTTGAGTGTATCTTTTACTTAGATTTTCTGAGTCTGTAACAAATTCTACACCTTTTTTTGGTAAGTAATATCTTCCATATACATTATCTAGTAAAAAGCTCTTCATTGTTTTATCTAATTTTATTGGTTTAGGAAAAGTGAAATTTTTATTTAATTTTAAATCATTTCTAAATCCAACAACATATACTCTTTCTCTGTTTTGAGGAATTCCATAGTCTTTAGCATTTAAAACTTTAAAATCCCAAGTATAATCTAAATCTGTAAATACTTTTTGCATAGTTTCCCAGGTTTTCCCATTGTCATTGCTTAATACTGCTTTTACATTTTCATAAATAAATACTTTTGGTTTTAATTCTGAAACTAATCTTGCATATTCATAAAACAGAGTGCCTCTTGTATCTTCTAGTCCTCTTTGTTTTCCAACTAAACTAAATGATTGACAAGGACTTCCACCAACAAATAAATCGACTTCATTTTTGTATTGATTACCATCTAAAAAGGAAACATTCCAATGAAATCTGTCTTTTCCAATTTTGTAATTTGCTAAATAACTTTTCATTACTTGATTTTGAGAATCTTTACTTTTATATAGATTATCTATATAGAATTTCTTTTTTCCAAAATCTTCGATCTTATATAATTCATTTTTTATTTTATAAGTATTAATTCTTTCATGTAACATTGATAAAAATTCACAATTTTCTTTCATACTTTTTTCAATTTTCTTAAAACCATATTTATTAGATAGTTTTTCTAAATTTGCTATAAAAGGAAATTTTTTTGAGTTATGATCTTTCAAAAGTAGTAAAGAAATTTGAATTATTTTATATTTTTGGTTTTCATTTGTTGATGTTTTTGCACTTTCTAGTAATTTGTCAATTTTTTTTATTTTAGCCTTTGACATTTTTTTATTATTTATAATATTTTCTTCAATAAAACTTTCTAAATCTGTAATTGTATTTGTAATATTAAAATTACAATCAGAAAGAGTTTTTGTTAAGTCTTTTAATCGGCTTTCGCAATTGCTTAACTTTTCGTTTAGTTCTTTTTTTTCTATTTCATCACAATTAGTTATATTTTTAATTATTTCATGTAGCGAATTTATTTCATTTTTTATTATAATTAAATTTTCATCTATTTCCTTAGATAGAATATTTATATCACCATTATCACATGCAAAGATAATTTTATGATCTAATCCCATTCGGTCTAAAGCATGTTCTATTGCACCTATTCCACTAAATACTGTTGCTAGTTTTATCATTTTTTTGTTTTCCTTTTCTCATTTATTGAATGTTATTTTATCATAATTATAATAAAAAATAAATACTTTTTAACAAATTAAAGCAAGAATGTTATTAATGGCAAGTTAAAATATAGATGTGAATCACTAACATAAATCACCAATTATTTCTATTGGTTTATTTGGGTTATCTAAAATTAACGATTTTGAGCATCTTTTCTAAAACTGTTTAATAAATTTAAAAAGCTGGATAAGAATACTTTTTAGGTATGCTCTCCTAACTATTGACATTGATTTCCTAAAACAAAAAATACCATTCTTCTCAGAATGATATTTGTATCTATCTGTTCATTTTAGTTCGAACAGATATGTAATTGGTAGCGATGACGTAGTTATCTACAACTTTTTCGGCTCTCATAACGATTGATACAAATATCAATCAATTTATATATAGATTATCAAATTATTTTATAAAAATCAAGCAATTTTATAAAAAAACTTTTGCAAATATTTGTTCTCTTTCTATTGCTTTACTATAAATATTATGCTATACTATGAAACATAGGAAATGAATATAAAGCAGATGTGTGTTGCCACTAAACTTCATAGTTTCTAACTATGAGAAAGTGAGGTGGTGTTTATGGGATTTATATTATTTTTGATATATGCATTGGGATTTTCCCTAACTATAAACGTAGCCTTATTGACAGTTATATACATACTTTGGACAAATAAGGAATAAATAAAGACACTACATTATGCTTTGGCAGGCAATGTAGTGTCTTCGCAATTTTATATGTGACAACACATTTCTGTGTTTCGTTTCCTATATTTATTATACACAGATAATTGAGATTTGTCAAACGATTTTCAAAACATTTATATTCTTCTTATACTCGTAAATTTAAATATCTTTTAGAATAATAATAGGTAGAGAAAAACTCCCTACCTATCCCACAAATTAGTCAAGTTAGAGATATACACATCATTAGAATAATTAAAAACTAAAAAAGTAATGTTATTGATAATCATTCTATGTGGCTCAATATATGTAAGATTAGTTCTTTCTAATTTTCTAATGCTACCATTAACAAAAGTAGGAGTAACCTTAGAAAATTCACATATAAATTCAAGTCTTTGTTTTAGACATTCCTCAAATTCTAGTTCTTGCTTAATTATCTTCATTTTTGGCACCATCCTAGTATAATAATGTTAAGTTAAAAATAACTTGACATTATTTTATTTT
>CAOKGO010000043.1 GCA_948468045.1 uncultured Clostridium sp.
TTACATATTTTAAAGTATCAACTGTGTTTCTTCCAAATCTTGATATTGATTTTGTGATTATCATATCAAATTTATTATTTGTTGCATCTTGTATCATCTTCATAAAGCCATCTCTTTTATAGTCTAATGTTCCTGTAATTCCCTCATCAGCATAGATGCCAACATATTTCCAATCCCTATTACTTTTTATTTTCTCCTCATAATACTTTAGTTGAGAATTATAACTGTTTATTTGTTCTTCTTTTTCTGTACTTACTCTTGCATAGGCACATACTCTTAAATTTCCTTTTATTTCTTCTCCTGTTGTTCTATTAATTCGACCTTTTTTCTTCTCTATAACTTGTACTTTCAAAATTAATCTTCCTTTCTCAAGTTTAGAGAATCTTTATGTGCTTATTATACATCAAAATATTCAATTTTCAAATACCTATATGAGTTAAATTATATTCTTGTAAAATGCTTTGTTTTAATTCTAAATATCTCTTTTCTTTAATTAGTCCTGTATTAAATGTTTTGTTTAATATTGCTATTTTAATACTGCAATTAAAAATATTTTCATTTAGTTTGATTTTTTTCGTATTATCAAAATTGATTTCGTACAACATAAAAATTCTCCTTGCTTGATTTAAATTTCAAAAAAGGCAACAGAAAAAGCCAGTCGGCTAGCTTCGACTGACTCAAATGTTTTACATTTTTTGATAATACAATTATATTATGGTGTTCTATAAAGTTCAATTCCCGTTTTTTTCCCTTTTGTCTATCTATATTATGTTAAGTGTAAAGTACACCAAGTGAACTGAATGCTTAGTTCATTTAGTGTACTTAAAAATTATCTATATACTTTTACCACCATCTACAAGATATATTGATCCTGTTGTCCATAATGATTTATCTGACAATAAAAATTCTATTGTTGGTGCTATATCTTTTTTTGCATCTCCTATTCTTCCTAATGGATATAACTTCTTTTTATCTTCTGACCATTTATCATATCCTTCTTGTGTATAATCTCCACTTGCTACATATATATTAGTATAAACTGCTGCTGGATTTACACTATTAACTCTTATGTTATATTTTCCAAGTTCTTGCCCCATATACTTTGTTAGCATATCGACACCAGCTTTACTTGCACAATAAGCAATTGAACCTCCTGCTCTTTCAGATGACATAGATGAAATATTTACTATTGATGGGTTAGTTCCCTTTTTCAATAATGGTAATAAGGTTTTTGTTAGCAAAAATATTCCCGTTAAATTTATATTAATTGAATTGTTCCATTCTTCTAAAGTTTGTTCTTCAATCCCTCCAAGTTTTATAATTCCTGCTGAATTTACTAGCCCATCCAATCTATTATATTTTTTATCAATTTCTTCATATATTCTTTTACACTCATAATCTTTACTAATGTCTCCTTGTAAAAACGTAACTCTTTTAGCATTATTACCTAACTTTTCTTTTGCAACAGATAAATTTTTATCTCCTCTTGAAAGGGAAATAATCTCATAATTACCTTGTTCTAATAAATATTCTATTGTTCCAAGACCAATACCACTTGTTCCTCCTGTCACTAAAACAATTTTCTTTTCTCCCATCTTTTAACAACCTCCAATTATTATTTTGTAAATCTCCATTGTTTAAAATATGTGCATTTTCCATCAGCATTTATTGATATTTGAAAAATTCCATCTATTTCTTGTTTAGTATCTGTTTTTGTCATTGTTCTAGTCATTTGCCAATTTATTATACAAGTCTCCTCATTAAATGCTACTATATTAAATTTATAACTTGTATCTTTTTGATTATGTGCCACTACATTCCATAAATTTGTTACTTCTTCAAAATTTGAACATGGTTTATCTATTGGATTTTCATAATATTCAACATTCTTGTCCAATGTTTCTAATACTCTTTTCCAGTCTAATTCTTTCCATGACTCCATAAACTCTTTTGTCCATTTTTCATATCTCTGTTTTAACATATTCTGCCTCCTCTTATAATTTATTTTATATCACATTTATAATAAAAATGCTACTATTTTAAGTTCACTTGGTGTACTTTATTTTAAATTTTAATCAAATTCAAGTACACTTAGTGAACTTGAGCACTCTGATAGGCATTTTTTAGTGGTTCATTCGGTGAATTTTTACATCAAATCTGCTTAAAATTTTTGTTCTTTTATTAACTCTTGAAGGCTTGCCCTTCAATGTGTATAGGCGATGTGTGAACACTCGCTTTCCTGCCCTCAATTTTAATTGAGGGAATTGAGTTTTAATAATTTTCGTTTGACTTGATTTTGTACAAATCTAAGTTTCTTCTACTTTGCTTTGTTCAATATTTCCATACTTATCATATTTTATTTTTTCCTTCCATGTCAAAGTTCCATTTTTATAAAACTCCATTTCTATTTCTCTTTTATCTTTATCTAAGTCATAAAAAATTCCTAATGAATATCTGCATATATGTCTTGGTAGTTCTTCAAAGATTACTTCTCCATAGTATGTATTCTTTGTCATAATTTCTAATCTTTCTCTATTTTCTGTTCTATCTTGTGGATTATTTTTCTTTTTCATTTCTATTGCTAGTAAGTTATCTTGAATAGTATTTTCTCCTCTACTATGTACAATTAAATCACATTTTATTCTAATCACTTTATATTGATTATTTACTATTGTCTTATACATATATTCGTTTCTATTATAATTTGCTTCAGCATAATAGCCACTAATTTTTCTTGTTTCCATCACTTTATCTAGACATTTACTTAATGATGAGCATAAACATTCTTCTGCAACATCTCTTTCTATAGAATTTATATTTTCTTTTAAAAACTTTTTATTAGCTTCTTTAAATATTTTATATACTAATTTAGAATTTTTTTCAGATACCTTCTTATAGCTTTCTATTTGTTTATATAAGTTTTCTCTATTTTTTTCTAAAATCTTCAAACCAGATGGAGTTATCCTATATTCTCCTCTCTTTTCCCTACATATATACTTTAATTCTATTAAAGTTGTTAATGTCATACTAAATTTAAAATCAATATGAGGTTCTTCATCTCCTCTTAGTAGTGCTTTCTGATGTTGTAGCATATTGGCTCTTTTATGAACTTTGTTATCATTTAATTGTTCTAAGATTTCTGCTCCTATTCTTCCAATTTTTTTCATATTCAATCCTTTCTCGTATAATAGTTATATTTTTTATTTTTCTATTCCATTTATTGCTTTTTCTTACCAAATTTTAATAATTCCTGCACATTCAGAATATTTTACAAATTCACTGTTTGTAAATTCTTTCTTTATTTCATCATATACAAAATATATTTCTTCGTTATCCCAATGTTCTCCACATCGTTCTTTGCATTTTTCTAAATCTCTTCTTGTATCAAATGCCACATCTCCAATATAAATTACTGCATTTTCATTTAATAATCCAATAAGATTTTTTATAAACTGAATCTTATCTCTATCTGTCAAATGGTGTAACGAATATGTTGCAATAATTACATCATATTTTTGCTGTTTCAATTCTTCTACCAAACCTTTTGAAAAATCTCCTTTAAATAATTTACTATTAGGCATTTTATTTTTTGCTAGTTCTACCATTTTATCTGAAAAATCTTGTCCATATATATTGCATCCTTGTTCATATAATTTTGTAGTTAATGTTCCTGTTCCAAAACCAATGTCCAATATATTTTTTGAATAACCTTCTAATACACAATTATATATATCATTTAAAATTTTCTTATATCCTGCAAATGGATATGTATTATCATTATCTGATATTCCTACTGTTTCATCATAATTATCTGCCCATAAGTCAAATCCTTTACTATTAAGCATATTATTCCACCTCTTATTTTCTCTAGCATTAATTAATAATTATACTTTCAAAAAATCTTTCTTGAAACTCTGTCAATACTCTAATTTCATCATTTGTATATTTTTTATCTTTTGGTACTAAAATTAATTTATCATCATTATCATTTAATCTATGTATTATCGCTATACATTCTCCAGTAAAACTTTCTATTGGTTCAAAAACTCCTAAAACATAGCAATCTAGTTCTTCTCCATCTCCACTTATTGTATTTGGTACATATCCATAATTAATTGGATATATAAATCCATGTTTTGGATGTTTTGAACCCATTTTTCTATCTATTTTTGCTGTAATTGTTTTCCCTATGTATGATTTTGTATTAATATCATTTATATCTTTTAAATATAAAGTATATTCACTTGGATCAAACTCATCTCCATACCCTTTATCTATTGCATTCGTAAATCCTAGTTTAAAATATATGTGTTTTGCTATTTCATTATCATCTTCTACACCTATTGTAAATTCTGTATATCCTATATTAGTTAAATAATCTATGCAATAATTTATTAACTTTTGTCCTAAACCTCGTCCTTGATATTTTTTATCTACTCTAAATGCTTCTAAATATACTCTTTTATTTGGTATTGTTTCTGTTTCTAATTGATGGCTTTTATAATTGACAGTTAATTCTCCAATAATATCTTTGTTATCTTCAATCAGAAATACATCTATTTCTTGTTTCTCAAATTGCTGTAATCTCTTATTTTTATACTTAATCCACATTTCTTCATTATCTGGAAACAACTTTTTTAATTTTTCAAATTCTTCTATTTTTATTTTTTTAAATTCCATTATTTCTCCAATCTTCACTATATCTAGTAATTTCTTTTATTTATATCACAAATGAACAATTTTTCATAGTGTTTTGCCAATATTTACAAAACATATTTATCCTTACATTTGCTTAATTGTCACAAAATCTCCAATAGAAATAATGTCAAGAGCGAGTGATAACGAGTTTATTTTACTCTTGATATTATTTTTATTGGAGATTAAAATTAGTATGCAAATGTTATAGCACGAATTTTCTTAAATTTTCGTGCTATAAAAACTTATATCACGGATTTTTCTAATTTTTCGTTCTATAAAAAATAAGCATCAGCACATATCTACTGACACCTATTTTATAAAGATTCTCTATAACTCATTTAAATAAATTTCTTCTATTGCTTGAAATAACAAACTTTTTCTCATATCTACTAACCATCACAACTTATACCTGTTATGCTTATCGTAGATACAATCTCAAATTTCCTAGTATTTCAAATACTTTGCTCAATTTTCTAAAATCCAATTTATGTGGTTCCACTTACCACTTAAGCAACTACTTTAACTTTCACACCCAAATTTTGATGTTTTTCTTTTCCATATCTGCCTTTCTCCTCAAAAGTTATAATCTCTGAAACCATATCAAAGCCAAGTATTACCTGTCTTGCTCTAGTTGTAGCACTGCCACACACTCCACATGTGTTGTATATGGAAACATATCTACTGGTTGTATACTTTTTATATCAAACCCCTCTTCAAATTTAGCCAAATCTCTAACCAAAGTTGCTGGATTACAACTAATATATATCAACTTTTTAGGTTTAATCTCCAAAATATTTTCTATACTCTTATTATCCAAACCCTTTCTTGGAGGATCTACCATAACAACATCTGGAACAATATTATTTTTATAAATCAAATCTTCTAAAACCTTCTCCACATCTCCTGCTATAAATTCCACATTATCAACTTCATTTAATCTAGCATTTTCTTTTGCCATTTTTACCGCTTCATCCACTATTTCTATTCCATAAACTTTTTTTGCAAACTTTGACATAAACAAAGAAATAGTACCAATTCCACAATATAAATCAAATACAATATCTTGGTTCGTTATTTTTGCTGCTTCAACACCTTTATTATACAAGCATTCTGCTTGTACAGGATTTACTTGATAAAAAGATAGAGGTGATATTTTGAATACATATTCTCCCAATTTGTCTGTTATATAGCCATTTCCATACAAATTTATATTCTCTTCTCCAAAAATAACATTTGTATTTTTTGTATTAACATTTTTTACAATCGATTTTACTTCTGAAAACTTTTCAGTTATTACTTTTACTAGTTCATTTTCCTTTGGAATATTTCTTCCATTTACAACTAAAATGCACATCACTTCATTAGTTTTTACGCCTATTTTTATTGCAATATGTCTTATTAAACCTTTTCTAGTTTTTTCATTATAAATGCTAATTTTATTTTCTACTATGTAATTAAATATAAACCTTGCTATTTCTTCATTTTTTTCATTTTGAAGAAAGCATTTCCCTTGTATTGGTATAATTTCATGTGTTCTGTTTGCAAATACACCAATTACTGGTTGATTCTCTTTATTTAATCCAACTGGATATTGTGCTTTATTTCTATAATGATACGGATTTTGCATTTTTGCTACATCTTGAACTTCCACTTTATTCTTAAGTGTTTTATTTACTAAACTCTGAACTGCATTTTGCTTCATTTTTAAGGTTTCTTTATATTCAACATGTCTTAAATTGCAACCACCACATCTTTTGTAGCTTTTACAATCAACCTCTTTTCTTGACTTTGATGGTAAAATAATTTGTGTTATTTTGCCAAAAGCATAAGATGATAGCACTTTTACAATTACTATCTTTATTTTTTCACCTTTTATTGCATTTGGAATAAAAATAGTAAAATCATCAATTTTAGCTATTCCCTCTCCTTCAAATCCATTATCAATAATATCTACAATATATTCCTTATTCTTTTCTACTGGAGCTTTCATTTTATCTCATTCCTTTTAAGTTACAACTACAATGATATCACTATTATGCAAAAATTGTAATTATTTTTCAACTTTCATTTTATCTTCTATTTCATCTTCGCAATCTCTCATTGCTAAAATTGTTTTTTCAAAAAGTTCGTCTAATTCCCAACCTAATTGTTCTGCTCCTTGCTTGATAGTTTCTCTTGAGCAACCAGCAGCAAACTTTTTGTCTTTAAATTTCTTTTTAAGACTAGATACCTCCATATCTTTCGTGCTTTTAGATGGTCTCATTTTAGTAGCTGCCCATATTAGTCCTGTTAATTCATCTATTGCATATAATATTTTTTCCATTTCATGTTCTGGTTTGACATCAGAACAAATCCCATATCCATGACTACAAATTGCGTGTATCATTTCACTGTCTGCCCCAATTTCTTTTAATAATTCTGGTGCTTTTTGGCAGTGCTTATCTAGATATTGTTCAAAATCAACATCATGTAACAAGCCAACCAATCCCCAAAAATCTTCATCATATCCTTTTTCTTTTGCAAAATATCTCATAACTGATTCAACTGTATAAGCATGTCTTATATGAAATTCCTCTTTATTATATTTTTTTAATAACTCAATAGCTTCTTTTCTTTCCATTATAAATTCTCCATATCTATATAAATTTTTCTATTACAACAACATTTCTTCCACTTCTTGTTGTTCCTGATATTCCCTTAATTACAAATCTGCCTTTTCCACGAATAGTAATTATATCATTTACTTTAATTGCCTTTGAAGCTTTAGTTTCATTTTGTCCATTAACAAAAACTCTTTCTTGCTCAATAATTTGAACTGCTTTACTTCTTGATGTTTTTGCTAAATCTGATACAAAATTGTCTAATCTAAAAGATGGAACAATAATTTTTACTTCTTCAATTTTTATCTCTCTTTTTTGTAGATTTTGTATTTCATTTATCTCTACTTTGCCATTCTCAAACCTTGTAAGTGTTGGCAACTGTGCCTTTAAAATATCTGCAAAATCCTCTAATGTAATAATATCTGCACCCTCATTATAAACTATAATGTCTCCTACTTTCTCCCTTTTTAATCCTAATTTAACAATTCCACCCAAATAATTTCTATGAGAATATTTCCCTTGTTCTTCTTCTGATAGGGTTATCCTTACTATTTTTAGTATTTTATTATAATTTTTTTCAAGCATTTTACTGTCATACTTTTCTGGGTAAATAACTAGAATTTTTCTTTCTGCATCTTCATATCCTCCATATAATTGATAATTTTCAAATTTGATTTTTCTTAAAAAATTTTCCACTAAAGATACCTGATACATATCTAAAAAATCAGTATATTCTAGTTTTTCTCTTGTTTTAGAAAACTCTATTTTATCTAGCACCTGTGATAAACAAATTTTATCTTCTTGTTTTTTATAATCTTTTAATAATTGCTGTTTATCCATTTTTCCTCCTTTTGAGACAATAGGGACAGGTCTTGGTTGTCTCATTATTTACTATTTTTATATTCCGTTTTTAATCAGAAATTATGACATTTCTATTCAATATTCATGAGACAACCAAGACCTGTCCCTATTGTCTCAAATCCATAATTTTTTTCTAATTCACTTACTTCTCCATGTTTAATAAATTCATCTGGATATGCATAGCTTTTTATTTTAATATCTTGTAAATTTTCTTCTATTATTATTTCTTGAACTGCTGTTCCTAAGCCATTGATAATTGTTCCGTCTTCTATTGTTATGACATTTTTTGTTTTTGTTATTGATTGTTTTATTGTTTCTTTGTCAATAGGCTTTAAAAATCTAGCATTTATTACTTCTACTGTCACGCCATTTTCTTTTTCTATATTATTAGCTATTTTCATAGCTCTTGCTACCATTTTTCCAATTGCTATTATTGTTAATTCTTCTCCTTGTTTTAAAATTTCTGCTTTTCCGTAACTCTATTTTGTCTTGTTTTTCTATTTTATATTCATCTTCTCCACCTCTTGGGTATCTAATAACTACTGGTTTTTGTAATTCTACTGCAAATTCTAACATTTCTTCTAATTCTCTAAAATTTTTTGGTGCTAAAATGTTTAAGTTAGGAACTAATCTAAAAAACGCCATGTCTAAAGTTCCTTGATGTGTTTCTCCGTCTGCTCCAACTACTCCTGCTCTATCTACACACATAATTACTGGCAGATTCTGCATTGCTATATCATGTATTACTTGGTCATAGGCTCTTTGATAAAACGATGAATAAATTGGAACTATTGGTATTAGCCCATCTTTTGCCATTCCTGCTGCTAAGCCCACTGCGTGTTGTTCTGCAATACCAATATCAAAAAATCTATTCGGAAATTCTTTTGCAAATTTTGTTAGTCCTGTTCCATCTTTCATTGATGCTGTTATTGCAACAATTTTTTCGTTTTTCTTGGCTAATTCTACAAGTTTTTCTCCGAATATTTTTGAATAGTCATCTTTCTTTTGTTTCTTAGGTTTTCCTGTTTCTATATCAAATGCAGAAGTTGCATGGAATTTGTCTGGATTTTGCTCTGCTATTTTATAGCCTTTTCCTTTTTTAGTTAATACATGGATTAAAACTGGACCGTCTAATTGCTTGCTAATTTTTAACATTCTTTCTAGTTCCTGTATGTCATGACCATCAACTGGTCCTAAATAACGAAAACCAATATCTTCAAAAAACATTTTTGGTATAATTAGCTGCTTTACACTTCTTTTTATTCTTTTTACAATTTTAACAATGTATTTTCCGACAACTGGAATTTTTAAAATAAATCCTTTAATAGCATCACTAGATTTGTTATATGACTTCTTAGTTCTTAGCTTACTTAGTAACATATTAATGCCACCTATATTTTTTGAGATGCTCATTTCATTGTCATTTAAAATGACTGTCATTCTTGTTTTACTACATCCACAGTCATTTAAGGCTTCTAATGCCATTCCACCTGTTAATGCTCCATCTCCAATTACTGCAAGTACAGAGTAGTCTTCTTTTTTTATGTCTCTTGCTCTTGCCATACCTAAAGCAGCTGAGATAGATGTACTACTATGCCCAGTATTAAAGCAGTCTGTCTCAGATTCTTTGGTTTTTGGAAAACCTGCTATTCCATTTAATTTTCTTATGGTTTTTAGTTGCTCTTTTCTTCCTGTTAAAATTTTATGTACATAAGTTTGATGCCCTACGTCCCATACTATTTTGTCTTTTGGTAAATTGAATACACTATGTAAGGCAATGCTTAGCTCTACTACTCCTAAGTTTGATGCTAAATGCCCTCCATTTTCTGACACTATTTCTAATATGTATTTTCTTATTTCTTCTGAAAGTTCTTTTTTTTCTTCTATGTTTAGCTTTTTTAAGTCTTTTGGCGAATTTACTTTTTCTAACATTTCTCTTTGCACCTCTTTTAGCCAATATTATACCACATTTTCTAGGTTTTGCAAGTTGTTCTATAATTTGCTATTTTTATGTAAATGTGTTTATTAAATCAGACCTATTTGTAACTTAGCTTTTTACTTTGTTGTGAAGAGTGTATTGCGTCAGTGATGGCGTTAGTAGAAAAGAGAAGTTATGTCTAACTTCAAAAGCTGGACATGGGAGAGAATTCCTCCAGAAATGTTTTCCCTTTATTCAAGAACACGTAGAATTGGAAAACAGATGGCAATTTTAAATACTAAATATGTACGGATTTATTGCCAATGTTTTTCAGTATATTCTTGGATAAAACCCCATCGTCATGACAACGAATGGGAAATTATAATTGGAGGACCCAAAAAATTTCGCATAATCCCTAAAGGAGTTATTCACGATTTATTTTGGGAAAAATCTAGTGGTTCAATGCTCAGCATCAAAATTGGGAAGAAGCCTTAGGCCTCTCCCCATTTATTTTTTCACTACTATTTTTTCTTCTTCCACTCCAATTTTAGAAACTTTATTTTTCTTTAGCTTTCCATCTAAAATTTCCTCTGCAAGTTTATCTTCAATCATATTTTGAATAGTTCTTCTAAGAGGTCTTGCACCAAAATTCTTATCAATGCCTTGGCTTGCAATTAAATCTTTAACCTCTGGTTCTAATTCCACTTTAATTTTTTGTGTAGCTAATCTATCAGTCACCTCTTTTAACATTATATCAATAATTTGGTTGATTTCCTCACCTGTTAGTTTATGGAACACAATAATTTCATCAATACGATTAATAAACTCTGGTCTTAATTCCTTTTTTAAAGCTTCCATAACCTCTTTTTTAGTTTCTTCATACTCTTTTTTGCCATCATCTTCTTGACTAATACTATTACTAAATCCTAATGCCTTTTTATCTGTAATTAACCTTGCTCCAATATTAGAAGTCATAATAATTACTGTATTTTTAAAATTAACAGTTCTTCCTTGATTATCTGTTAGACGACCATCTTCTAATATTTGTAATAACATATTCATAACATCTGGATGAGCCTTTTCAATTTCATCAAAAAGTACTACTGAATATGGCTTTCTTCTTATTTTTTCAGTCAATTGTCCACCCTCGTCAAACCCTACATAACCAGGAGGAGAACCAATCATTTTTGATACTGAATGTGGTTCCATAAATTCTGACATATCTACTCTTATCATAGCATTTTCGTCACCAAATAGACTATCTGCCAATGCTTTTGATAATTCTGTTTTTCCAACACCTGTTGGTCCTAAAAATAAGAATGAACCAATTGGTCTTTTAGGGTCTTTTAAGCCAACTCTTCCTCTTCTAATTGCTTTTGCTACTGCTTCTACTGCTTCATTTTGGCCAATTACTCTTTCATGAAGTTTTTTCTCTAAGTTTTTTAATCTAATATTTTCGTCTTCTGTTATTTTACTAGCAGGTATTCCAGTCCAGCTACTAATAACCTCTGCAATATTTTCCTCTGTTATATTAGTTATTTGTTTAGTATTTTTATTTTTCCACTTCTTTTGTTCTTTCTCATATTTTTCTTTCAGTTCTTTTTCTTTATCCCTTAAAGATGCTGCTTTTTCAAATTTTTGTGCTCTAACCGCTTCTTCTTTATCTTTTTTTGCTTCTTCAATTTGTTCTTCTAATTGCTTTAAAATATCTGGTTCAGTATAGGTTTTTAATTTTGCCCTAGAAGCGGCTTCATCAATTAAATCAATTGCTTTATCAGGTAAAAATCTGTCATTAATATAACGAACTGACATACTTACTGCTGCATCAATTGCCTCATCTGTAATCTCAACACCATGATGTGCTTCATATTTGTCCCTAATTCCTTTTAATATTTTTATAGTATCTTTTTCAGATGGTTCATTGACATTAACAGGACTAAATCTTCTTTCTAAAGCTGCATCTTTTTCAATATATTTTCTGTATTCATTTAGAGTTGTAGCTCCAACTAATTGAATTTCTCCTCTTGCTAATAATGGTTTTAAAATATTGGCTGCATCAATTGCTCCCTCTGCTGCTCCTGCACCAACAATTGTGTGTATTTCATCAATAAATAAAATAATATCTCCTGCTTTTTTTACTTCTGCCAATGCTTTTTTTATTCTCTCTTCAAAATCACCTCTATATTTAGCACCTGCTACCATGCTTGATATATCTATGCTTACAACTCTTTTGTCTTTTAGGATTTCTGGTACATCTCCTACAAAAATCTTTTGAGCTAATCCCTCTACTACTGCTGTTTTACCTACACCTGGTTCGCCAATTAAACAAGGATTATTTTTAGTTCTTCTTGATAAAATTTGAATTACTCTTTCAATTTCTTCTTTTCTGCCTATAATTGGGTCTAATTTTCCTTCTAATGCCTTTTTAGTTAAATCTTCTCCAAATTGATTTAATGTAGTAGTTTGATTATAACTTCCGTTTTTTCTTTGTGAAGTTTCTTTTTTTTCTTCGCCCTGTAAGTCTTCTCCTTCATTAATTACCTTGATAATTTCATTGTATAATCTTGGAATATTAACATCTAATTCTAATAAAATTCTAGCTGCAATACAATCTCCCTCTCTTAGAATACCAATTAATAGATGCTCTGTTCCTATATAATTATAGCCTAATTTTCTTGCTTCTATAAAAGCATTTTCAATAACACGTTTTGTTCTAGGTGTAAATCCTAGAGTTTCGGAAATAGGTTCTTCTTGTCCAATTAATTCTACAATTTTGTCTAAAACACCATCTGGTGTAATATCTTGATTTCCTAAAACTTTGGAAGCTACTCCACTTCCCTCTTTGCTTAATCCATACAAAATGTGTTCTGTTCCAATATAATTGTGCCCTAATTCAATTGCTGCTTCATTTGCAAGCTCTACTGCCTTTTTGGCTCTATTTGTAAATTTATAAGTCATTTTTAAAACTCCTTGTATAATATATTTAGGTTTTTAAATAAGGGTTTACCTATAAACCTTTA
>CAOKGO010000044.1 GCA_948468045.1 uncultured Clostridium sp.
ACTTGCTTTTGCATTTCTGCAATTTGTTTTTGCATTTCTGGTATTTTTGCAACTTCTTTTTGCATTTCTGTAATTTGTTTTTGCATTTCTGGTATTTTTGCGACTTGCTTTTGCATTTTTGGTATTTTTGTGACTTGTTCTTGCATTTGTACTATTTGCTTATTTATGTTTTTAATTTCTTCTTGTATATAATCTACTTTAATATTAACGCCTTGAATTGCTGCTAATATCTCATTTTTCATACTTTCTTCCATAGGTTCCTCCTTTCTTAAATATAATACAACCGATTGTAGTAATATTATACACAGCTAGAACATATATGTCAAGAAAAAGTCATAGACAAATTTCGACATGATGTTTCAATATTATAGTTCACAGTTTGAAAAGTAATAACAAAATTTTAATTGTAACAACCTGCCACTTTTTCCAAAAAATTTTTCTTCATTTTTATGGACAACTTATAACTATTATTGTATAATAAATGTGTATTATTTTAAGAAAGGATGAAAAGTTATGTTGGACAATCATGATAAAAGAAATTTATCTGATGTATTTAAAGAATTACAAGAAATTCAACAAGCTCAATCTGCTAATATTCATGCAACAAAAAAATATAAAAAAAGAGTTCCTTTTAATAAATTCAAACCAAAAATGAACTTTGCTTTTCGCTCTCACATAAATCGTATTAATAGTTCTTATAGAAACTCTGATTTAAAACTTTCTCATATTATAGTAGGATGTGGAGTTTTAATTGTTGGACTAGCTGTTTTCTTTCCAAAAAACACCTCCTTTACGCAAAGTTATGCTAAAGAAGAATCAATAGAAGAAATTTCAGAATATGAATTAAATCGTCATAGGTTAAATATGCAAAGTATTATTTCTGAAAATACTGATATGGATAGAGTAAAAGAACAATCTACTGAAGAACGTGAAGTTGAATTTATAACTGAATATAATAATAATCCAACTCTTCCAAAAGGAGAAGAAATTATAAAACAAGATGGTATAGTTGGAAAAGAAAATGTAACTGTTATAAAAACTTATGAAAATGGAAATTTTATTGAAGAAACTATTCTTTCAAAAGAAAGTATTGTAAAGCCTACTTCTAAATTAATTGATATTGGTACTTCTGAATTTTTAGCTAAGCATAAAGTTCATATTGGTGACACTATGTATCTTATAGATACTTCTATTTTAAAAAAAGAAGCTGATAGCTCAGCAGAAGATACAGCAGAAGTTAAAAAATATTTAGATGTTAAATTAATAGAACTTACAAGTGAAGAATGGTGCAAAGTTTCTTTTGATTCTATTGAAGGATATGTAAAAACATCTAACCTAACTTCTTCATTTACAACACCAAATATTATAGATAAAAATAGAATTCAAAGACTTTTAATAAAAGTAAATATAGATATGGAATTAAATAAATCAAGTGGATTAACTCTAAATGATTATAAAAAAATATTCACAGGACTTCCAAAAGATACAAACAAAATATTCCAAGATAATTACACTTCATTTTATAATGCTGAAAAGAAATATAATTTAAATGGTATTTTCTTAGCCTCAATAGCTATTCATGAAAGTGGATGGGGAACTTCTCAAATTGCTAATGATAAGAAAAACTTATTTGGTTATGGTTCTTATGATGCAACACCTTATGAATCTTCTTTTGAATTTGAAGACTACTCAGAAGGAATCGATACTGTTGCTAAATCTTTAGTAAAATATTATCTAAATCCATCTGGAACAAAAATTTATGATGGTGAAACAGCTGCTGCTTGGTATTATAATGGTCCATCTTTAAAAGGTGTTAATACTAGATATGCAAGTGACCCAGAATGGCATTTAAAAGTATATAACTACATAGAGACATTATATAATAGACTTCAATAGAAGTTGAAAAGAATTACAATTTTATTTGCCTGCCAAATTTGTTTTTGCAAATTTGTGTAGCATGTGTTGATATTATAGGAAAATTAGTGATTTTCCTATAATACAACAAAGACAAAGCATGAATAGTTATTTAGTTTTTTCCAACCAATTTGTGTCTTAAGGAAGGAATGAAGTTAAAAATGAAAAAAAAATATAAAATAAAAAATGAAAGGCTTGCTTTTGCTATATTAATTATTGTAAGTTTTATTGTTTTCTTACTATATCATAATTTGGTATTTTCTGTTGTACTTGCTAGAAATGCTTTTGCTAATGAAATGATATCAATTGCTGATGAAAACGAAAATGCTATTTTTACAATTCAAAAAATACTTCTTTATAGCAATGCTAATGCTATTGATAATTCAGAAGACCAATCTTTAAAAGATATGAGCATTTGTCAATATTCTGATATTTCAATTTATATTGATAATACTGCTACTATTTCTGAATTAACAGATGAAAATACTATTAAACAACTATATATTGACAATATTGTTACTACATCAAATGCTGATATGGGGACTAAAATTTTAAATTATAAGAATCCTTTAGAATTTGGGAAATTTAAAATGCTAGAATCTCTTGCAAATAACAGAATAGATTTTAATATTATAAATACTAATTCTGAAAATGAAAATAATGATTATTCAAATCCTACTTTTTATACTGATTGCTCTAATCCAATTTCATTAGGATATTTGAATAAAGATATTTTAAAAAGTTATTCTGTTTCTAAAGATAGTAATACTGTTACTTTTAATGGTAAAGTTTTAAAAGAAGCTAATATTAATTTAGAAGATATAAATTATACACTAACCTTTAAAATTCATATTGTTAATAACTTAAATCAAAAGTTTGTATATAATATGAAGTTAGATGTAAACTTAGATGATGCTAATGGCGGCATTTATAATGGATATATATACAAAGGCAAAAATACAAATGGTAATGAATATAAATTTTTTAAAGAAATCTAGTAAATTTTCTAGATTTTTTTACATTTATTGCAAATTTCGACATCTATTTTTTGTCTTTTATGTTATATTATATACATAACAAAAGAAAAGGGGTGTTAAAATTGAAAAAGCTGGGTACTATTACTATTTCTGTTTTTAAAAATGATGATAATCATACTGATTTTCGTATTGAAGCAGATAATAAAGACGTTTTGCCAGTATCCTATGTAATTGAAGATACTTTAAAACTTTATTAGACTAACTTTTTGTTAGTCTTTCTTTATATTATAGGAAAGTTCTCTGAACTTCCTATAATATAAAGCGTTCCATGAAAAAATTGCTTTGCAATTTTCGGGAGCGAACAAAGACGTGACATGAAAAGTTATCTAAAAGGTTATAAAATTTTAATCTGCCACTTTTGTTCTGTAATAACTTTCTTATATCATGGAAATATCTGTTTAATATGATTTATTTTACAATCTTCAATAATATATACTTCTAGTACATCAACTCTAATAGCAATGTTTTCAATTCGATTTTTATATAAATAATATTTTATAGCCTGTTTCATATGCTTTTGTTTGTTGATATCTACTGCATCTGCTGGATTTCCATATTTAAAATTAGAGCGTGTTTTTACTTCTATAAAAACAAGTTCTTTTTTATTTATATCTTTTGCTATAAGGTCAATTTCACCTTGCTGACACGAAAAATTCTTTTCAATTATTTTGTAATTTTTTCGTTGTAAATATTGACAAGCTATGTTTTCTCCCCATTTTCCTATTTCTTTTCTAAAATACATTCATACCCTCCTACTTTCTTTTTTATATATCCTTCTAATTCTAATATTAATAAGATTTGGTTAATTTCTGCTATATTTTTGTTTGATTTTTGATAAATTTCTTCTAACGAAATCGGCTTTTGCGTTATAAATTTATAAATCTCATTATAATTTTTATTTGTACACTTTTTTCTTTTAAATATTGGCTTTTGTTGGAAATTTTCTATCTTTTTTTTAGGTGGATTTTTATAAGTTAAAAATGGGAATTCGCTAATAATGTCTTTTGCTGTTGTAATAACTTTTGCTCCTTTTTTTATAAGTCTATTTGTTCCTACTCCATGTGAATCTGATATTTCATGTGGAAGTGCAAATATTTTCTTTCCTTGTTCCATTGCAAGTTTTGCTGTAACACTTGTTCCACTTCTATGTGCTGCCTCTATAACTAAAATTCCAAAAGATATTCCACTTACAATTCTATTTCTTTCTAAAAAATGATTTGAATTTGCTTTTTCCTTTGGTGGATATTCAGAAATTACTAATCCACCTTGTTCAATAATTTGGTGAAATAATTTTATATTTTCCTTTGGAAATATATTTTTCAAACCATTACCTAAAACTGCAATAGTTTTTCCTTTTTCTTCCAAAGCTGTTTTATGTGCAACAGTATCAATTCCAACTGCCATACCACTTGCAATTGTAATGTCTTGGTATACTAATTCTTTAGTAAATTTATTTGCTAATTTAATTCCATTTTCTGAACATGACCTTGAACCAATAATAGATATAATATTGCTATTTAAAAGTTCTATATTACCTTGTGCATATAATTGTGTTGGTGGATTTTTAATATTTCTTAATAGTTTTGGATATTTATCATCTTCAAATTTTATAATTTCTAATTTTTTCATCTCCTTGTTACTATGTTTATTTTTTATATTTTATTATTTACTTTGCCAATATTTTCTATCTAAGCTTCTATATTGAATAGCCTCTGCTAAATGTCTCTGTTGTATATTTTCACTTTCTTCTAAGTCTGCTATTGTTCTTGCCACTTTTAAAATTCTTGTATATGCTCTAGCACTTAAACCAAGCTTTTCAAAAGCCGTTTCTATAATTTGCTTCCCTCCATTATCCAATTTACAAAATGTTTCAATTAATTTAGGTGTTAATTCTGAATTAGAAAATATATTATATTTTTTGTATCTTTCTAATTGTATTTTTCTTGCCTTATTTACTCTTTTTCTTATTTCTTTAGATGTTTCAAGTTTTCTATTTTGCTTTAATTGATAATATCTAACAGGATTTACTTCTATATGTATATCTATTCTATCTAAAAGTGGTCCGACTTACCTTTCCTATATATTTTCTTATTTGTTCTGGTTTGCATGTACACTTTTTTCCTGGATGTCCATAATAACCACATGGACATGGATTCATACTAGCAATTAACATAAATTCGCAAGGATATGTTACAGTAGTATTTAATCTGCTAATTGTTATTTTTCTATCTTCTAATGGAATTCTTAAAGATTCTAAAACATTTCGATTAAATTCTGGTAATTCATCTAAAAATAGCACTCCTAAATGAGCTAAACTAATTTCACCGTGGTTTTGGGTTTCTTCCCCCGACCTACTAATGATGTTGATGTAACGGTGTGATGTGGACTTTCAAATGGTCTTGTTGTTATAAATGGCTCTTTATTAGAAGTTAGACCTAATATACTGTAAATTTTAGTTACTTCTAAGGCTTCTTCTAAGTTCATATTTGGTAAAATACTTGGTAATCTTCTTGCTAGCATTGTTTTTCCACTCCCTGGCGACCCAAGCAAAAGACAGTTGTGTGAGCCACTTGCTGATATTTCTAATGCTCTTTTTACATTTTCTTGCCCTTTTACTTCTGAAAAATCATAATCATATTCTATACTTTTATTTAAGTCTAATACTTGTGGCTTTTTCCCGAATTATTTGCTTTTTTCCATTTAAAAACAATGTTACTTCTATTAATGTACTTGCTGGCAATATTTCTAAATCTTGCAATACTCCTACTTCTTCTATATTTTGCTTTGGTATAATAATTCTTTTAATCCCTAACTTTTTTGCTTCTATACAAATTGGTAATATTCCTTTTGTTTTTTCAATTTTTCCGTTTAAAGATAATTCACCAATAAAAGCTGTTTCTTCTAGTATTTTATTTAATTTATAATTTCTAATATTACCATTTGCTATTAAAATACCAATTGCAATTGGTAAGTCGAACATAGATCCCTCTTTTTTTGTGTTTGCTGGTGATAAATTGACAATAATTTTTCTACTTAAGAATTCAATATTTGAATTTTTTATGGCTGTTTTTACTCTTTCTTTAGATTCTTTTACACTAGTATCTGGCAAACCAACAATTTGAAAATCTGGAATTCCATTTGCTATGTCTATTTGAATTGATACTAAATATCCATTTAGACCTTGTAGTGCAACGCTTTTGGTGATTGCTAACATAGTTTCCTTTCTACTTATATAGCTTAAATATCTGAGGTCATTTGCAAAAATAAGTTTTGGGGTTATATGATAAATATAATATTATGAGATTGGTTTTTTGGAAAGAACCTAAGATATATTTTCATGTGTATTATTTTTGGATTACAATTGTGAGGCTGACCTCAGATATTTAAACTATATAAGATTTATTTAATTTGTTTTTGGAAATTTATTCATAGTTTTTAAAAATTTTGAATTAATTATTTGAACTTTAATGATCAGATTATACTACCTTTTCCATTTTCTGTCAACCCATTTTTTTAAATTTTTATTTTTTATGTATATTTTTTTTATTTTTTCATATATTATTATATAAAGTACTTGAAAATGCTTGACAAGTACACATTGTCATAGTATAATAAGTAAGTCATAACATCGCGGAGTGGAGCAGTTGGCAGCTCGTTGGGCTCATAACCCAAAGGTCGGTAGTTCGAGTCTACCCTCCGCAACCAATTCGGAAGTTTTTACCTAAAGGGATGTCCCTTTAAGTGTAATTTTTAATACAGAGATTTTACCATAAAAAGTAAAGTCTCTTTTTTTCGTTTATAAACACTTTCATACTCTATAAATTTGCCCTTCAGCAAAATTAAAAGATATGGAGGTGCATAATATGAGTCAAAAAGAACAACCCAATTATTATGCAATCATACCTGCAACAGTTAGGTATGACACTAATTTAAAATATGCCGAAAAGTTATTATATGGAGAAATTACAGCATTAGCCAATAAAAATGGTTATTGCTATGCTCAAAATAAATACTTTGCAGATTTATATAATGTAACAGCCGTTTCAGTTAGCAGATGGATTTCTCATTTACAAGAACTTGGATATATAGAAACAGAAATTATAAGAAATGAAAATAAAGAAATAGTGTCAATAAATATTTATATTGTAGATCTACCCTATTATCAAAAAAATCAATACCCCTATATACCAAAAAGTAAAGAGGGTATTAACAAAAATGTTAAAGATAATAATATAAAATATAATATAGATGATTTATTTTATTTAATTATAAATAATAGTAACGAAATTCCAAAAGAATTTTTTGCGATAATTGAAAGATTAGATTTTAATTATCATTCTTATATGCTTCAATATATGAAAGAAGATAAAATTAATATGATAAAAGATATTATATATGTCTTGTATGATTTATATAATAACAATTTTCAATTTATACTTCAAAATGTAAATAGAGAAAATTTAGTAAATTTATATCTTTTAGCATTGAGTAATAATCCAGATAATTTATTAAATTATTATAAAAAATCTATCATAAATGGTAGTACAAAATGAAAAAAATGTGAATTTTATAGGTGCAAAAAATGTAGCAAAATTAGCTTTTTTTAATAAAGAATTTTGGCATATTGGGGATTACAAGAAAATGCCTATATTTCAAGTGTTTTGTGAGGTTAATGATATAGTTTTTGTAGTGGAGGTAAGTAGGCGATGGCGTAGCTATCGACTATCTTACCAACGGACAATTTATTGGTAAATTATTAGTTAGTATTGGAGGTGGCAAAAGTGAGTTATTTTCCGACAAATGAGAATGAGATTTCTTTGATAAAATTTATTGCAAAGTATCAGTACTTAAATGTAAGTGATGCAAAGTATTTTTTTAATAGTAGTAGATATTATAGAAATAGAATTAAAAATTTAATAGATAAAAACTTCTTAAGAAAAATTAAGTGGATGTTAGTATTGGGTAAATCAGGAATCCAATATGTAAAATTATTAAACTTTGAATATAACAAACCAAATAAAAATGCAAAATATAGAGAAAGATTATTAAAATTAAGTAACATAGCTGCTTTTTATCATAACTGTAATACTGTTGATTTTACACCATCATTTGCAATAAAAGATAAAAGAGTATTTACAACAACAGGTAGAAGATTTATAGGAATATTTAATATAAACGGATTTGAATACCTAGCTTATCAAATTCTTAAAGAGCATGATAGTAAATATATTGAATCTGTAGCTTATGATATACAAAAAGAAATGAAATATAAAAATATTATTATTTTAATAGATGATATAAATAGAATAAATTTGAATGATTTTGCTTTTGGATTAAATCGAATATTAGTTATTGAAGATAATGAGATCAATAAAGAAAAACTAAAATATTTACATAGTATAAGATGGAAAGAAGTTTTAGATAAATGCTATAAAGGAGTTTATTTATCTGAATATAGTTTTTGCGAATATACAAATAATAAAGATAAATTTATTAATATGTTTTATTTTATAGATACTGAAAAGATTACAAGACTTAAATATTTTATGAGAGATAATTTTACTAAAAAAGCATGTATTATTTGTAATACAGAGTTGGAAACAAGATTACGAAAAGAACTACCTAATGCTAATTATTGTGTGATAGATTTAGAAAAATATATTGATAAAGAGCGAAAATATTATTATTCCCAGTTGAATAGTAATAACTTATGCAATATTATTTATTAAAATGTATCTAAATATATACTTTTAGAAAAATTTGTGATAAAATACAAATGATAAATAAGAGATTTTTAAGGAGAAATTAACATGTTTTACGAATGTAATGATTTAAAAAACAATGAAATACTATTAAAATTAAATCACACTTGTCAAGAACAACCAGAAAAGCAATGGCTTCCAGCATACTATTTTGACATTTGCTTATTGGATGGAACAATGATAGGCTATTGCGATTTAAGAATAGGACATAATGAAAAAACGTATATTGGTGGAAATATTGGATATGGAATTAATGAAGAATATAGAGGACACCATTATGCTGCAAAAGCATGTCAATTATTATTTAAACAAGCAAAAAAACATAATATGGATTATATTATTATTACTTGTGTTCCGGAAAATGTAGCTTCGTCAAGAACATGTGAAATAGTAGGTGGCAAATACATAGAAACAAAAGCTATTCCTAAAAACAATGAAATGTATGAAGAAGGCAAAAGATTTGTAAAGATATTTAAATTTGAAATATAGTAATTAGTAAGGAGATTTTAATAATGATTGATCATATAGCTGCATTAATTTTTAATGACGATGGGCAACTATTAGTGGTAAGAAAGAAAACAGCAGATAATAGAAAAGAATGTATTTTACCAGGTGGAAAAAGAGAAAAAAATGAAAGTGATGAACAAACTTTAAGAAGAGAATTATTAGAAGAATTAAGAGTTGAAGTTAAAGAATTAAATTTATTATAAACGATATTTAGATAAAGCAGTATTTGAAGAAGGAGAAGATTTTCAACAGACGACATATATTACTAGATTAAAATCTAATAATATAGAAGTAAGAAATGAGATAAAGGAAGCCTTATGGATTGATTTGAACTATGAAAAGAATGGTATATTATGCAATCCTACACTAAAACTAAAGATAATACCAGATTTAAAGAAAGATGGATTTTTTAAACAAAAATTAAAAAGAAGAAGTAAAAAATAAGGTAGAAAATAAAAATAACAATTTTGAAATAAATTTATGGATAAAAAATTAAAAATAAGAGTAGAGAATTGTCCTCAAAATCATAAATGCCCAGCTGTAAATGTTTGCCCAATTGGTGCATTGAATCAGAAAGATTTTGAAGCGCCTAAAATAGATTATGATAAGTGTATAAGATGTGGTAAATGCTCAAACTTTTGTCCTAAAAAGGCATTAGTATTAGAATAATTACAAAAAGATACTGATTAGAAAGAAGGTTATTAGAATGAATTATGAAAAAAGTATAAATCAAGTATTAGAATTTTCTAAAAAATTTTATAACAGTTTAGATTTTGCACATAACATAGAACATGGAAAAAGAGTAGTAAAAAATGCCAAAACTATTGCTAAAAAAGAAGGAGGAAATGAATTCTTAATAGAAGCTGGAAGTTGGTTACACCAATTTCATGATAAGATAGATGAGGTAAATAATTTTATAAAAACATTAGAGATAGAAGATGAATTAAAGAATAAATTGTATGAAATAGTAAAATGTAGACCAGAATATATAAATGATGAATCTTTGTTAGAAAGCAAAATTGTATATGATGCAGATGCAATTGAAGTGCTTAGCACTTATGGCATGATAAGAGAAATAATTTGCAATGCAAAATGTAGAAATAAGGAATGGGAAAAATCAGTGGAAGATACTATAAATGTTCAAAAAAGATTTAAAGAGAAGTTAGCAACTGAAACAGCAAAGGAAATGTTAAAAGAGGATTTTGAAATAATAGAAAAGTTTTGGAAATTATATAGAAAATGGTCAAATATTTAAGTAACAACTTTTGCAGGTTTTGGTATATAGAGGAGGAATAATATGAAAATATACATTTCACATTCAAGTAAATATGATTATATAAATAATATTTACAATCCAATAAAAAAATCAGATTTAAATAAAGAACATATATTCTTTTTTCCACATGATGATAAAAATAAGATAATAAATACAAAAGAGATTATTTCAAAGTACGATTTAATAATAGCTGAGGTATCATTACCAGCAACAGGTCAAGGAATAGAATTAGGATGGGCTGATTATGCCAAAACACAAATATTATGTATGAACAAAAAAGGTACAAAGATAAGTTCATCATTGAAATTCATTACAAATGACTTTATTGAATATGAAAATGATACAGATATGATAAATAAAATTAATAATTATTTAAAATCAGGTTATCGAGTAGAAAATGAAACAGAAAAATGAAAGATAACGATATATATAGTGTTAAAGGAGAAGTATAATGAAATTTTATATAGGATCTGGATTTAAAAACTGTGAATTAGTTAATTATTATTCAAAAATATTAAAGGAAAATGGATGGAAACATACATATAATTGGGCAAATAATATCAATAATGATGAAACGATAGAAGAACTAATAGAATATTCTAAATCAGAGCAAAAAGGTATTAATGATTCCGATGTTGTTATTATATTATTACCAGCTGGAAGAGGAACTCATATTGAATTAGGAATGGCATTAGCATTAAATAAAAAAATATTCTTATGTTCTGCTACTAAAGATGAATTTAGTATTGAAAATACGGTTAATTTTTATCAATTACCTAATATTATTAAGTTAGTAGGAACAGCAGATGAAAACTTAAAAGAGATAATAAAAATTGCAAAGTAAAGAAAATAATTAAAAAAGTAAAGTAATGGTATAATTATAAGAAAAATTTAAATGAATATATTAGGAAGGTAAATATATGAGAGATGATATAGTAAATTATTTAAAAACAGAAGTAAAACATAGAGCAGAAAATGAAAATAACAAATTTGGAATTGGTGTGTTATATCATATTGAAGCAGTAGTTAAAAATGCTGAAATTCTTGCCAATAAATATAATGCAGATAAAGAAATCTGTATTATTGCTGCTTGGTTACATGATATTGCTTCAATTACTGATTATAAACTGTACGAAGAACATCATATACATGGAACTAAAATAGCAAGTGAAATTCTAGAAAAATTTAAATATGATGATGATAAAATTGAGCTTGTAAAAGCATGTATATTAAATCATAGAGGAAGTATTGATAATAAGAGATTGTCCAAAGAAGAACAAATCATTGCAGATGCGGATGCAATATCACATTTTGATAGTGTTCCTAGTTTGTTATATTTAGCATATAAAGAAAGAAACATGAATATTGAAGATGGGAAAAATTTTGTAAGAAGCAAATTAGAAAGAAGTTTTAGAAAGTTATCTAATGAAAGTAAAACTTTTTACAAAGAAAAATTTGAAAATGTTATGAAAATTTTATAGGATAAATTAAAAATATTTAGAAAACTTACAATTTTTGTAAAGTGACAGATTGATAGTAATTTATGTGGAGGAATATGTTATGAATTTAAAAAATAAAGTAGCAATTGTAACAGGTGGAAGTAATGGAATTGGTGCAGCTATTGCTAATAAATTAAGGGAATTAGGAGCTAAAGTAATTATATTTGATACAAAAGAACCAAAATCTACTTTTGAATATTATAAAGTAAATATAACTAAAGATGATGAAATAAAAAAAGCTGTTAATTTAATAGATAAAGTAGATATATTAGTTAATAATGCAGGAATATATTTTGAAAAATATATTGAACAAACAACTGATGAAGATATAGATAATATGGTTGATGTAAATATAAAGGGAACATTTAAAGTTACAAGAAATTTAATTGATAAGTTAAAAGAAAATAGAGGTTGTATTGTGAATATTGCTTCTTGCTTGGGATTAGTTCCAGAATTAACATCACCTTTATATTGTACAACGAAAGCTGGAATTGTGATGTTTACTAAATGTTTAGCACAAGAATATGCAAATTTAGGAGTTAGGGTCAATTGTGTTTTGCCAGGACCAATTTTAACAGAATTATTGGAAACCAGTTTTAAAAGTGAAGAACAAAAGATAAAATGTGCAAATAGAATTCCAATTAAACGAATAGGAAATCCAAATGAAGTTGCAAATGTCGTTGCTTTTTTAAGTAGTGAGGAAGCTTCATATGTAACAGGAGGTATTTATGCAGTAGATGGTGGAGTTTCTACATCTAGTATTTATTCTAAATAGAGTTATGCTAATTTTGTTATATAATGATAAAGTAATTGATAATTTAATTAATGGAATAGTAAAATGTTAGCACAAAAAGGTTTGTAGATAAATATTAAAAGCAGAAATAGCAGGGATATAACCTGTTATTTTTTATTAAAATAAAACCTTTATAATGAGACTATCGTAAAAGTTGTGTAAATCGGATTTCCTTCCGATTGATAACTTAAA
>CAOKGO010000045.1 GCA_948468045.1 uncultured Clostridium sp.
AAAAGGTCATAAAATTTTAATCATGCCACTTTTGTTCTATTATAGGAAAGTTCTCCGAACTTCCTATAATATAAAGCATTCCACAGAAAATTGCAAAGCAATTTTCGCGAACGAACAAAGACGTGGCATGAAAAGTTATCTAAAAGGTCATAAAATTTTAATCATGCCACTTTTGTTCTATTATCGAGAAATTTGTAAAAAATATTTTATTGAAAAGTGTTACTTTTTATAAATAATTATCAATATATCAATGTAAGATATCTTAATAAAAAGGAGTTTAGATCTAAATTGAATGAGTATAAAGCAATAAAATATTATATTGAAAATAATAAACTTGATTTAGAAAAAATAATAAATGATTATTCATCTTATGTTGCAACTATTATAAATAATATGGCAAGAAATAATTTGAATAATGAAGATAAAGAGGAAATAGTTTCTGAAGTATTCTTCATATTATGGAAAAATAAGAATAACTTAAATATTAATAAATATTTAAGTTCATACATTGCAGGAATAACAAGAAATGTAGTAAGAGAGTATTTGAGAAAAATCAAAATAAACTTTGATATTTCTGATTATGAAAATAGTTTATATAGTTATGATAAAATTGATTTTCTCGATAATAATGTAGAAGAAATTAGTAAAATAGAAATGAAACTAAAAAATATGAAAGAAATTGATAAAATAATATTTATAGATTTTTATTATTTTTCTAAATCAATTAAGGATATAGCTAAAGAACAAAATATTTCTGAATTTAGTATAAAACAAAGACTATACAGAATTAGAAATAAAATAAAGAAAGAGGTTAGATAAAATGGATAACAATAGAATTTTTGAAAAAGTCAAAATGAAAGTGGCTATATCTAATGTAAAAGAGGAGGAGATAGCAATGAATAAAGGAAAATTAAATATTGGAAAAGGTATAGGAATTGCAGCATGTATTGCACTTTCAATGACAGGAGTTGTTTTTGCTACAACACAAATAATTAACAAATTTGGAGCAAATAGTAGTGATGGTATTCAAACTGCCATAAATAATGAGTATTATAGTGATGTAAACACAGAATATAAAAAGGCTAATGGAATTAGTACAAGTATAGAATCTTTTTTAATTGATGATAGCAATTTTGCTATGAACATCAATATAAAATTTGATAGCAATTATAAATTACAAGAAATGTTAGCAAACAAAGGCAAAATAGATATTATGGATTTAAAAGTAGTTAATGAAAAAGATGAAAAAATTTTTGCAACAAGAGAACTTGAATCTGAAGAGATGACTTCATTATATAAAACAGAACAAGAAGCTAAAGAGAATTATGACAGTTATATGGGAGCATATAGTGGAACTACTGAAAAAATAAGTGATAATGAAATAAAATTCTATTTAACTGCAACAGGAAATCCAGTAGATTTTCCTACATCTCAAAAATTAAAAGTAACATTTAATAAAATAAGAAATAGATATTGGGAAAATGGAGAAGAAAAATATATAATTTATGAGGGCAAATGGAGCTATGATATAGATGTACCTAATAAAATGGCAAAATCTAATATAATTAATTATAAGTTGGTTTCTATTAGCGATGAAAATTACAAATTTGAAAGTGCTAGACTTTCAAATACAGCATTTAAAATATATTTAAGTAACTGTAATGGGATTTCTTGGAATGATAACGAATGTGTAGAAACTTCAGATGAAAGAAAATTTTATCCTGCACAAAGATCTGATGGCGATGGAGAAATAAGTATTACAGATGATGGAACAGTAACTTATTATAATACATTTAATTTAACAAATTATGAAGCAACAGATAATTTAAAAGTTCACATTTTTAAATCAAATGGACAAGAAGTAATTATAGAATTAGTAAAAGATATTTAAAAAGTTATATTTAAAAGTAGGTGTTTTATTTGAAAAAATACCTACTTTTATGTTACAATCATCTCAAGAACTTACAATTTTTATAACTCTACTAATCGTTGTTTTCCTCACTCAACGATTAGTATGTTTACTTTTATATATAAAGATTTTACAATAATATTAAAGGAGGGCAAAGGATGGAACAAGCAAAAGTAGGAAAGTTCATTGCTGAATGTAGAAAAAATAAAAATATGACACAAGCAGAATTGGCAGAAAAGCTAAATATTACAGATAGAGCAATATCAAAGTGGGAAACGGGAAAAGGTATGCCTGATTCTTCTATAATGCTTGAACTATGTAATGAACTTGATATTAGTGTAAATGAATTATTAAGTGGGGAGGTAATTAAAATGGAAAATTATAATCAAAAAGCAGAAAAAAATTTATTGGAGATGAAAAAACAGAAAGAAGAAACAGACAGAGAAATGTTAAGACTTGAAATAGTTATTGGATATATTTCTACTATAACATTTTTAATTTTAGTCTTTTTAGCATGTTTTATTGAGATGTATTCAGTAATAAGAATATTGCTAATTGCTCGGAGGATGTATTATTTTTGCAGTAGGAGTAATTAATGCTATTAAAATTGAACAAACAGCAGGTTATTACGAATGTGATAAATGCCATTATAAATATATTCCAACATATAAAAGTGTATTATTTGCAATACACCATGGAAGAACAAGATATATGAAATGTCCTAAATGTAATGAAAAAAGTTGGAATAAAAAAATCTTGACTAAATAACAAATTACAAGTTTATGATTATGAAATAATGAGTGATCCATATATAGAAATGAATGAAATGGTTGATAACAAAAGGCTTATAGGATTATCAGAAGAAGTTATTGAACTATTAGGAGAGCCGATATACAAGTATATTGGTATAGATAATAACCAAAATTATACATGTAGTGCAGGTATAACATCTAAAAAGAAACAGCCCTAATAATATCTAGCATGACAAAACTGAATAATTAGTTCAAAAACTAAAAAACTATTGCAAAAAATGGTAATAAAATATATAATAAAAAAAATTATATATTATAATAGAAAGGTGTCAAAATATGAACAAAACCAAAAGGAAAATATTTGAAACATCAATGAAATTATTTGCAGAAAAAGGATATGATGCAACAAGTATTGAGGAAATAACAGCAACCGTAGGAGTTGCGAAAGGAACACTATATTATCATTTTTCAAGCAAAGAAGAAATTTTTAATTTCCTAGTAGAAGAGGGAATAAAACTATTACAAAACAGTGTAGACATTAAAACAGCAAAATTTTCAAACTATATTGACAAAATAAAATCAATCATATTAATTCAAATCAAAATTGTAGCAAAATATGAAGACTTAATAACAATTTTGCTAAGCCAATTTTGGGGACATGAACAAAGACACCAAAAGTGTAGAAAACACATTTTAGAATATATAAATCAAATTGAAAATATAGTAATAAAAGGGATGGAACAAGGACAAATAAAAAAAGGAGATGCACAAGCAGTTGCATCTGAAATTTATGGTTTAATTTGTTCAAGTCTAGTATATAAAACAAGAAATAATGAACAAGAAATGGATATGATGAAACTATACAAAGAATTTGAAAATACAGTAGTAGAAGGGTTGAGGGTAAAATGAGAGAACCAGTACATAAGGTGCCAAAATATCAAAATTTAAAAGAAATGCTTAAAAAATCAGGAGAAAAGTTTGGTGATAGACCAGCATACATATTTAAAACAGAAGAACCAGGGAAATTTAAAAAAATTACCCATAAAGAATTCAGAGAAGACATCAATAATTTAGGGACAGCCCTAGTAGATATGGGTTTAAAAAACAAAAGAATTGCAGTCATATCAGAAAACCGTTATGAATGGGGAATGGCTTATTTAGCAGTTGCAACAGGTACTGGAATTATAGTCCCATTAGATAAAGCATTGCCAGACAATGAAATAGAAAGTTTAATAATTCGTTCAGAAGTAGAAGCAATATTTTATTCTAACAAATATGATGAGTGCATGCAAAAAATAGCTACCAAAAACAATACAAATGTAAAATATTTTATATCAATGGACTTAGAAAAACAAACAGATGGAATTTATTCACAATCAGAATTAATTAAAAAAGGGAAAGAGTTAATAAAACAAGGAAACAAAGAGTTTTTAGATACAAAAATAAATGATGAAGAAATGGGAATAATGCTATTTACATCAGGAACAACAGCAATGTCAAAAGCAGTAGCACTATCACATAAAAACGTATGTAGCAACATATTTGATATTGCATCTACAATCAAAGTAGACGAAAATGATATATTTTTATCATTCTTGCCATTACATCACACATTTGAATGCACAACAGGATTTTTATATCCAATATCTGCTGGATCTGCTATTGCATTTTGTGATGGAATTAGGCATATTGCAGAAAACATGAAAGAATATCAAATAACAACAATGGTATCAGTTCCAATTCTTTTTGAGGGAATGTACAAAAAATTAATAAAAGGAATTGAAAAAAAAGGAAAATTAGAAACAGTAAAAAAAGGTATAAAAATAAGCCAATTCTTATTAAAATTTGGAATTGACATCAGAAGAAAACTATTTAAAGAAGTACATGAAAATTTAGGTGGTAAATTAAGTTTATTAGTAGCAGGTGGGGCAGCCTTAGATCCAGAAGCAGAAAAAGGATTTAATGAATTAGGATTTAAAATGTATCAAGGATATGGCTTGACAGAAAGTTCACCAGTAATTGCAGCAGAAGATGACAAATATAGAAGACTAGGTTCAATAGGAAAAGCTTTTCCAAGCTTGGATGTAAAAATAGTAGACCCAAATGAAGAAGGAATAGGGGAACTAGTTGCAAAAGGTCCATCTATAATGATTGGATATTACAACAATGAAGAAGCAACAAAAGAAACTATTGATAAAGATGGATATTTACACACAGGGGACTTAGCAAGAATTGATAAAGATGGTTACATATTCATTTCTGGAAGAAAGAAATTTGTAGTTGTTTTAAAAAATGGAAAAAATATATATCCAGAAGAATTAGAAACTTTAGTAAATAAAATAGAGGGTGTAAAAGAAAGTTTTATTTATGGAAAACCAGAAGAAGATGGTGATTATAAAATATGTGCTAAAATTGTTTATGACAAAGAAATAGTAGAGGAAATCTATGGAGTATTTGGAAAAGAAAAAATAAAAGAAGCTTTATGGCAAGAAATAAAAAAAGTAAATAAAACAATGCCAGCATATAAGTATATTAGAGAAATTACTGTAACAGAAGATGACTTAATAAAAACAACAACACAAAAAATAAAAAGATTTGAAGAAATAAAAACAGTACTTTAAAATATAAGACATAGGTGCTTACGTAGTGTTGAAACAAATATATATGCTACCTAGTTTAGCACCAAAGACTTAAATTTCAAACCTATTAGGGAAGCTAAAGGAGAACCTGTAATAATTTTGTAATATTCCTGTAACAAAAAAATAAAATAAAATTGGATAAAATCACTTGTAGTTTTTTGTTGATTAATGTATAATAAAAAATGAACAGGAAAAAAACAAGTATGCGTAAGATAAAGGAGGTACTTTTGCAATGTCAAAATCAGGCATAGTAAATGTGAGAATGGTTATCACAGAGGAAAAAATATTATCAAATATAGATAAAATTCAAAAATTAATCAATCCAAAAAGTAAGAAACAAATTGTGCAACTAGAAGATGATTCTTACTTTAAAGATTTAATTGAATCTATCAAAACATATTTAATAGAATATCCAAAAAAGAAGAACTTCCCAGCAAGCGTATATAAAGCTGCCTATGGGTTAGTAGAATTTGCAACAAATCAATTTGAAGAAAACACAAAAAGAATAGAAGAACTAATAAGACAAAGAGAACAAAACATAGCATTAGCATCACAACTAAAAGACTTATTGGAACTAACTCAAAACAAAGACAAAGAGTGGAAAGATGAAGTAAGAAAAGCAGAAGATTCTTTTTCAGAGGACATTATAGATACATTAAATATTGTTGGAAAAGCAAAAGATGACACAACAGAAAATTACCAAGATGCAGTAAAACTATTAAATGCTAGAATAAACAATTTAGAAACAAATTTACATATAGAAATAGATATGGAAAGAATAGAAGACAGGTCAAAAGCATTAAGCTACATAGGAATAGAAATAGCAGATGCATTAAAATCAATTCCAACACCGATAGAAGAGCCAGAAGTAAATACAATAACAGAAGAAGCACCTGAGCAACAAGCAGCTACTAATACTATTGAGGAAGAACAACAATATGCACAAGAAACAACATTTGAAGCAAAACCAAGCCTATGGGAAAGAATAAAACAAAGCAAATTTGTAAGAGCTATTAGAGCAATAACAAGAATAAGAATAGTATTTGATTATTCAGATGCATTACCAGAAGGTAGAGGGGAAGCAAATCAATAAAATTTTTAAATGGAATATTTATTTAGGACAAAAAAGCCAATTTATTTAAAGAATAGATTGGCTTTTTAGATATACAAAAATAATTTTGTATAATTTACAATTTGACTTTCTTCAAAAAATATAGTATAATGCTAACTAGTAATTAGCAATAAATTTGCTAGAAAATGAGATTTTATTATTAATATTTTGTATTAAGAGAGAAAAAATTGTAAATAATTAAACTATGCAAAGAAGAGAGAAAGAGAAAATAAGCATAGTAATTTATAAGAATTTTTATAAATGAACAAATCAGGCAATTAAAGCCGTTTTTGTTTTGCTTTTGAGTTAATAGGAAAATCATGTTGATTTCCCTATTATATAAAACGCATTATACACAATTTTACTATAAGTAAAATTGACACAAGAAAAAAATATGTATAATGAAGACTATTATAAAAAGTCAAAAGTTTTAGTATGTCTTTTTGTTCCAACCTATATAAAAATAATAAAATCCAAAGAAAAAATACAGTTTAGCAATCAACACAAACTAAGTTAGTATTACATCTATATGAGTATAAACATATTCCACACAAATTTGCAAAGCAAATTTGGTGGTGAACAAAGACGAGACATGTAGAGCAATCTAAAGGGTCAGAGATTTTTTATCATGCTTTTTTGTTTTGTTATAGGAAAATCAGAAATTTTCCTATAATATCAACATTTTAATATAATAAATTTTATAATAAAATGTGGTCATGAACTGTAACTAAAGTGAATAGCAAAACTGTAGTATAAAAAAGAAAGAAAGAGGAGAGATTATGACAGAAGAAAATCTAAATGATAAAACAAAAAGGAACTTTGAAAAAAAAGAGAAAACAACAAGGGGAGGATACCAAATATCAAAAACAAACAAACAAGAAACAAAAACAAGTAGAACAACATCAAGGACGACAAGAACAAGAGAAAAGGCAACAACAGCATCAGTACCTAGAACATCTGAAACTAGAGAAAGCAGGACAAAAAGAACAACAAGACCATATCAAAGAAGAAACAGTAATTCCACAAAAAATGCAGAAAATGTGGAAACATCAAAAACAAATATAAATTCAGAAAGAAAAACAAGAAACACAACAAGAGAAAGAAAAACAAATAGAAACAATAATATTTTCAAATCAAATAAACTGAAAATAATACCATTAGGAGGATTGCACGAAGTAGGAAAAAACATCACAGTATTTGAATATGAAAATGAAATAATAGTAGTAGATTGTGGTTTATGTTTTCCAGAAGACGATATGTTAGGAATAGACTTAGTAATTCCAGACATCACATATTTAGAAAGAAATGTAGATAAAATAAAAGGACTAATAATCACACATGGACATGAAGACCATATAGGAAGTGTTCCATATCTATTAAAGAAAATCAACATTCCAATTTATGCAACAAGGCTAGCTGCTGGACTTATCAGAAACAAACTAGAAGAACATAAATTACTAAGAAGCACAAAACTAACAGAAGTTATGCAAGGTCAAACAATAACATTAGGAAAAAACTTCAAAGTAGAATTTATTAGAAGTTCACACAGTATTCCAGATTCTGTAATGTTATCAATCAACACACCAGCAGGAACAATTTTGCACACAGGAGACTTCAAAATAGACTACACGCCAATTGATGGAAAATTAATGGATTTAGGAAGAATTGCTGAAATTGGAAATCAAGGAATTTTAGCATTAATGTCAGACAGTACAAATAGTGAAAGAAAAGGCTTTACAATGTCAGAAAGTTCAATAGGAGAAGTATTTGACAAACTATTTTTAAATTGTACAAAAAGAATTGTAGTAGCAACTTTTGCATCTAATGTACACAGAGTGCAACAAATTGTAAATTCAGCAGTAAAATACAATAGAAAAATTGCAGTATGTGGAAGAAGCATGGTAAACATGATAGAAACTTCAAGAGAACTAGGATATATTGAATGTCCAGAAAACATATTTATTGACATTGATATGATAAATAATTACACAGATGAACAATTAGTTATAATAACAACAGGAAGTCAAGGAGAACCAATGTCAGCTTTAACAAGAATGGCAGCTGGAGACCACAGAAAAGTAAAAATAACACAAAACGACTTAGTTATAATCTCAGCAACTCCAATTCCGGGAAATGAAAAATTTGTGTCAAAAGTAATAGATGACTTAATGCAAATTGGAGCAGAAGTAGTATACAGCTCTTTAGAAACAATACATGTATCAGGTCATGCTTGCCAAGAAGAACAAAAATTAATCTTAGCATTAACAAAACCTAAATATTTCATACCAGTTCATGGAGAGTATAGGCAACTAATTGCACACAGTGAAACAGCACAAAGTATGGGAATTGATAAAGACAATATAATTATGATGTCAAATGGTAGAGTATTAGAAATAAATGAAAGTGGAGCAGAACTCACAGGCTCTGTCCCAAGTGGAAGAGTATTAGTAGATGGCCTAGGTGTTGGAGATGTTGGAAGTGTAGTTTTAAGAGACAGACAGCATTTATCACAAGATGGATTAATTGTTATTGTATTAACAATGGATTCTTCAACAGGTGAAGTTGTAGCAGGACCAGATGTAATATCTAGAGGATTTGTTTATGTAAGAGAATCAGAAAATTTAATGGATGATGTAAAATCTGTTGTAAGGCATGAAATCAAAAAGTGTGAAGAAAGAGGAATAACAGATTGGGCAACTATAAAATCTGCAACAAGAGAAAATTTGAGAGATTATATCTTCATGAAAACAAAAAGAAATCCTATGATAATACCAATTATTATGGAAGTATAGAAAAAGATAGAAATACCAAGCATTTGATAACTTGGTATTTTTAGTTATTTGCTAATATGATTTTTTTCTACATTTTTCTAACTAAAAATTAGAAAAAGCATTTACAAATGTAAATTTTTGGTATATACTTCTTTTATATTATATAAAAGGGGTGAAATAGAAATGGAATGTCCAAAATGTGAAAGAGAGATTAAGGAAAAACAAAAAGAATGTCCATATTGTCATTATGATTTAGTAAATAGACCAAAGATAGAAAAAAATGAATTATTTACAAAATTCAAAGATTTTATTCAGAAAAGATCATTAATAATAGAAAGTATTTTAGCAATTATTATAATTATAATGTTTGTAACAAATATAGAAACAAATAGACAAAAAGAAACAATAAAAAATCAATACAATAAATTGCAAGAAGAGTCAGAAAGTGCAACTGAAACATTAAAATCACAAATAGAAGAAAAAGATAACAAAATAACAAATAATGAAAAGAAAATAATTGAATTACAACAAGATGAAAAGAAAAATGAAATAAATCAAAGTATAAAAACACTTGAAGATGAAAAACAGAAAATAGAAGAAGAAAAGAAAACATTAGAGGGAGAGAAGCAGAATTTAACAATTCAAATTGAGGAGTTAAAAAAGACATCTTCTATACTAAAAGAAAAAAACAACAATAAAGTTTCAACAAGTAGTTCAAACAATGAATCTGCAACAACAACAACTCCTGTAAAGACTACTGCACAAAATACAAATTCAGCAATAGTTTATGTGACAAACACAGGAAAAAAATATCATAAGTCTAACTGTTCATATTTAAAGAAAAGTAAAATCCAAATGAATTTATCGGAAGTACAAAGTCAAGGATATACACCTTGTAGTAAATGCTATTAAAATATATAAAGGAGAGAAAGACGATAAAAAAGATGATTGGCATTATAATTATAATAGTTTTTGCTATACAAATCTTTTTAAATCTACATATTAAAACAAAACACTTAATTTATAAATTCTTATTTTATATATATGTAAACAATTAAGACACTTCATATGAAGTGTTTTTTGTTTACAAAAAATAATATATATGCTATAATGAGTGCGTATCAAGGAGGAGTTAAAATGGATTATAAAGATTTAGCAAATGCAATATTCCCACAAGCAAAAGAAATATCATATTATGAGGAAAAATACCCAGAAAGAAACCTAAGAGAGGGAGCAATAGTGACAAGATTTGCACCAAGTCCAACAGGTTTCGTACATATAGGTGGGTTGTACCAATCACTAATTGCAAGAAAACTAACAAGCCAAACAGAAGGAGTATTTTTCTTAAGAGTGGAAGACACAGATCAAAAAAGAGAAGTAGAAAATGGAATAATAGGAATAATAGATAGTTTAAAAAGCTTTGCAATACAACCAGACGAGGGAATGGCCACTGAAACAGAAGAACAAGGAAACTATGGACCATATAAACAATCAGAAAGAAAAGAAATCTATCAAGCATATGCAAAATACTTAATAGAGCAAGGGAAAGCATACCCATGTTTTTGTTCATCAGAAGAAGTAGAACAAATAAGGCAAAAGCAAGAAAGTGCAAAAATCAGACCAGGGTATTATGGAGTATGGGCAAAATGTAGAAAAGTAACAGTAGAAGAAGCAATAGAAAAAATCCAAAATGGGGAAAGCTATATAGTACGTTTTAAATCACCAGGAAGAGAAGACAGAAAAATTAAGCACCATGATGTAATAAAAGGAAATGTTGACTTTCCAGAAAATGACCAAGACATTGTTATAATAAAAGCAGATGGATTGCCAACATATCATTTTGCACACGCAGTAGATGACCATTTAATGAGAACAACCCATGTAATACGTGGAGACGAATGGTTATCATCAGTGCCATTACATTTGCAATTATTCCATGAGTTAGGATTTAAAGCACCTAAATATGCACACATTGCACCAATCATGAAAAATGAGAATGGAAACAAAAGAAAATTAAGTAAAAGAAAAGATGCAGAAGCAGCGGTTAGCTATTATGAACAAGAGGGAATACCTGATGAAGCAGTAAAAGAATATTTATTAAATATAGCAAATTCAAACTTCGAAAATTGGAGAAGAGCAAATCCAGACAAAGCAATGGAAGAATTTGAACTTCAACTAAACAAAATGAGTGTAAGTGGAGCACTATTCGATATGGTCAAATTGTTAGATGTAGGAAAAATAGTAATCTCTCGAATGACAGCTGAGGAAGTATATGAAAAAGTAACGGTTTGGGCTACAAAATATGATGAACAATTAGTAAAAATCTTACAAAACAAAGACTATGCTTTAAAAGTATTTGGAATAGAAAGAGGCAATAAAAAGCCAAGAAAAGACATTTCAAAATGGTCAGATGTAAAAGAAAATATATCTTATATGTATGATGAAGAATTTTTAGATAATAAACAAGAATACCCATATCAAGTAATTCAAGACAAAGAAGAAATCAAAAAAATATTAACACTATATCTTGAAAAATACTATGATGAAAAAGATGACAAACAAACATGGTTTGACAAAATTAAAGAATTAGCAGAAGAAATGGGATATGCAAAAGAAGTAAAAGAATTCAAAGCAAATCCTGACAAATATAAAGCCCATGTAGGGGACATTAGCACAGTTTTAAGAGTAGCATTAACAGCAAGAACAAATACACCAGACATGTATGAAATAATGCAAGTTTTAGGAAAAACAAGCATAACAAAAAGATTTGAAAAAGCAGTGAGACAGTAGGGACAGGTCTGAGTTGTTTCATGGGACTAAAAGTATATTCTACACAAATTTGCTGAAGCAAATTTGTCAGGTGAACAATTAAACGTGGGATGAATACTACATATTAAAAATTAGATAATATTAATTAGCCTACTATTGTTATATTATAGGAAAGTTCTCCGAACTTCCTATAATATAAAGTATTCCACGAAAAAATTGCAAAGCAATTTTCGCGAACGAACAAAGACGTGGCATGAAAAGTTATCTAAAAGGTCATAAAATTTTAATCATGCCACTTTTGTTCTATTATAGGAAAGTTCTCCGAACTTCCTATAATATAAAGTATTCCACGAAAAAATTGCAAAGCAATTTTCGCGAACGAACAAAGACGTGGCATGAAAAGTTATCT
>CAOKGO010000046.1 GCA_948468045.1 uncultured Clostridium sp.
ATATAAAGGTTTATGGGTAACCTTTTAAAAACCTAAATATATTATACAAGGAGAGTTTGATAAAATGAAAGAAGAAAAAATCGCAACACGTCAAAGTTATGGAGAAACTCTAGTAGAGTTAGGAAAAGAAAATGAGAATATATTTGTATTAGATGCAGACTTAGCAGGGGCAACAAAAACAGATTTGTTTGCTAAAGCATATCCAGATAGATTTTTTGACTTAGGAATTGCAGAAGCAAATATGTTAGGAACAGCCGCAGGCTTTGCAACTTGTGGAAAGATTCCTTATGCAAGTACATTTGCAGTATTTGCAGCTGGAAGAGGATATGACCAAATAAGAAATAGTATTTGTTATCCAAATTTGAATGTAAAAATATGTGCAACACATTGTGGAATTACTGTTGGTGAAGATGGAGCAACACATCAAATGTTAGAGGACATTTCTTTAATGAGAACTTTGCCAAACATGACAGTAATCTCACCATCAGATGATACACAGACAAGATGGATAATCAAAGAAGTTAGCAAAATAAATGGACCAGTATATGTAAGACTTGCAAGACTTGCAACACCTGTAATATATGAAACAAATCAAAAATTCGAAATTGGAAAAGCAATTCAAATAGGAGAGGGAACAGATGGAACAGTATTTGCAACAGGTGTAACAGTATCAGAAGCAATAAAAGCACAAGAAGAGCTAGAAAAACAAGGAATTCATATTAGGGTTGTAGATGTACATACAATAAAACCAATTGACAAAGATATGATAATCAAATGTGCAAAAGAAACAGCAAAATTAGTATCAGTAGAAGATCATAGCATAATAGGAGGTTTAGGAACAGCAATTAGTGAGGTATTAACAGAAAACTATCCAGTAAAATTAGAAAGAATAGGAATGAAAGACACATTTGGAAAATCAGGAAAAGCAGAAGAACTAATGGAATACTTTGGAATAACGGCAAAATCAATAATGGGCATAATTGGGACAGGCACCGAGTAGCCTTTTGGGCATAATTGGGACAGGCACTGAGTAGCCCTTTTTGGAATAGTTAGGACAGATTACTTGACATTATATTGTTCTGAAAAATTTTTAATAAAAAAAGAAAAATCAAGAAAAATGATAGAAAATGTAAAAAAACCAACATTTTCTATCATTTTTTTGCTAAAAAAGTATTGCAAAAAAAGAACTTTATTGTTATGATAAAGAAGAAAGAATGTAAGTTGGCAATTGAGACCTGTCCCAGTTATGCCCAAAAGGGCTACTTGGTGCCTGTCCCAGTTATGCCCAAAAGGGCTACTCGGTGCCTGTCCCAATTATGCCCAAAAGGAGAATTTTAAATTATGATAGAGTTTAGAAATGTAACAAAAACGTATGATACAGGAACAAAAGCAGTGAAGAATGCAAATTTTGTTATAGATAAAGGTGAGTTTGCTTTTTTAGTAGGTTCATCAGGTAGTGGAAAGTCGACATTAATAAAGTTGATTTTGAAAGAGGAAGAACCAACATCAGGAAATATTATTATTAATGGAAAGGATACTACTTTTTTGAAGCCGAATAGAATCCCTTTTTTAAGGAGAAGTATGGGAGTTGTGTTTCAAGATTTTAGGTTATTACCAGATAAAACTGTTTATGATAATGTGGCTTATGCTATGTATATTGTAAGGGCAACACCTAGACATATTAGAAGGCAAGTTCCTATGGTGCTTTCTTTGGTAGGATTAAGCGGAAAAGCGAAGATGTATCCAAATGAATTGTCTGGTGGAGAGCAACAAAGGGTTGCACTAGCTAGAGCATTGGTTAATAATCCATCTATGCTTATTGCAGATGAGCCAACAGGTAACCTAGACCCAGATACAGCTTGGGATATTATGAATTTACTAAATGATATAAATATGAGAGGAACAACAGTTGTTGTTGCAACACATGCAAAAGATATTGTAGATAAAATGAAAAAAAGAGTTATCCATATAAGCAAAGGTCAAATAGTAAAAGATGATAAAAAAGGTGGGTATGATTGTGAAATATAACATATTAGGATATTTAATAGGAGAGGGTTTTGGAAATGTTTTCAAAAATAAGAAGTCAACAGGTGCTTCTTTAATGATTATGTGTGCTACAATGATTATTTTTGGAATATTTCTAATTCTAACAGAAAACATAAATCATTTTGTAACAAAAGTAGAATCTGAACAAGGAATACAAGTTTTTATAAATAATGATGCGACACAAAAACAAATTGAAGAAATAAAAGAAAAAATAATGGCTTTAGATGGAGTAAGTACAGCAGATTTTATCTCAAAAGAACAAGCATTAAACCAGATGAAAGAAAGATTTGGAGATAAAAAAGACTTACTTGCAGGGTATGAAGAAAATAATATTTTTCCAGCATCTTATGTTGTTACACTAACAGATTTAACAAAAAGCAAAGAAGTACAAGACCAGATATTAACTTTTGAAAATATCAAAAAAATAACAAGTAAAGATGAAACTGTTAGTACTTTAATTAGTTTAGCAAATGGAATTAAAATTGTAACAGGTGTAATTTTAATTTTATTAGTTATAATTTCTGTATTTATTATAGCAAATACAATAAAACTTACTGTTCATGCTAGAAGAAAAGAAATTTCTATTATGAAATATGTAGGAGCGACAAATGGGTTTATTAGATGGCCATTTATTGTAGAGGGTATGATAATAGGAATTGTTGCAAGTATTATATCTATTGCAATTGTTGGAACAGGTTATAGTTTTTTAGCAGAACAAATGGTAAATGCTCAATTTATGCAAGTAATTAATATGACTTTAATTACATTTGGAGATATGTTCAATTCTATTATATTTGTATATATGTTACTTGGAATTGGAATAGGAGCAATACGGAAGTGTAATTTCAATGAGGAAATATTTGAAAGTATAAAGGATTTTATCCGTTAAGGAGGAATTGTTTAAATGCGTAAAATTTTATGTGTTGTTTTAACTTTACTGAATAGGAAAAAATGCTTTTCCTATTCAACAGAAACATTTTCTACTAAAAAAATTCTAAAAAATTTTTGGGGTAATGAACAAAGACGAGGGATAAAAAGCAATTTAAAAGTACAAAAAATTTTAATTATGCAACTTTTGTTTATGATTATCAGCTTTAGTTTAATTTCTTGTGTACAAGCAGAAGAATTAACAGACTTACAAACACAGCAACAAGAACTACAAAATCAAATTGATGATGCTTCAAACAGACTAGAAGAAGTACAAGATGATTTATCTGAAAATCTGCAACAAATACAAAAATTAGATGAAAAAATAGAAGATGCACAAAAAGAACTAGATGAACTAAATATAAAAATTGAAGAATTACAAAAATCAATTAACGAAGTTAATAAAAAGTTAGAAGTAGCACAAAAAAGATATGATAAACAAAAAGAAATATTAGAATTAAGATTAGTATCTATGTATGAAACAAGTGATACAAAATATTTAGATGTCATTTTAAGCTCTAGAAGTATTTCAGACTTCTTATCTAATTATTTTCTAATTACAGAAATAGCAAATTATGATACAGAATTATTAGAAGATATGAAAGCACAAAAAGATGAGATCGACTTAAATAAAAAGAAACTTGATAGTACAAAAGAAAAATATGCAACAATGAAACAAAGCCAAACTAAAAGAACAAAAATATTAGAAAACACTAAAATTGTAAGAGAAAATCATATTTCTAAATTAACAGACAAAGAAAAAGATATTCAAGCACAAATTGATGAATATAATACAAAATTTGCAGAAATAAATAAAGAAATATTATCTCTTGCACTTCAAGGAATAGACACAAAATACATAGGTGGAGAACTAGCATGGCCTGTGCCTGGATATACAAGAGTAAGTTCAAAATTTGGAATGAGATTTCATCCAATTTTACACTATACAAAATTACATACAGGTGTAGACATTAGTGCACCAATGGGAGCAAACTTTGTAGCTGCAAATGATGGAATTGTAGTAAAAGCAGAATATAATGGAGCTTATGGAAATATGGTAATTATCGACCATGGAGGAGGAATTTCAACTTTATATGCACATGGCTCAGAAATTATGGTACAAGTTGGAGAAACAGTAAAAAGAGGAGAAACAGTAGTTTTAAAAGTAGGTTCTACTGGATATTCAACAGGACCACATGCACATTTTGAAGTAAGGCTAAATGGAGTTGTAACAGACCCAATACCATATATTACAAATGGAGTTATACCAACTACACAAACTAAAGAAGAAGATAGTAATGAAGAAAAAGAAACAACAAATGAAACGCAAGATAATACAAATGAAGATACAAAGGATGAAAAATAATTACAGTTTTGGCGTTGTACTAGTTATGAACTTCATTTTAAATTTAATCAATGTACAGCTAATAGTTAAATAAAAGAATAAAAAGGAGGAACTTATGAAAAAAATAGGTCTAAAAATAATAGGAGTATTAGTAGTTGCGATATTTTTATTACAAAATACAGTAACATTTGCAGAAATATCAACAGAAGAGAAGAAATTAAATAGTGAAAAAAATGAAATTAATAATCAAAAACAAGAAGCTGAAAAAGATTTAAAAGAGGTACAAGCTCAAAAGTCAAAAACAATGGAGCAGGTAGAAGAACTTTCAACTAAAATAGAAGATTATGAAACACAAATAGATACCTTAAATACGCAAATATCGGAATTAAATAATAAAATTAGTGATTCACAAAAAAAGCTAGATAAAGCACAAGAAGATTATACAAAACAAGAAGATTTATTAAATAAGAGATTAGTAGCAAGCTATGAAGCAGGTGAAACTTCTTATTTAGACTTTTTGTTATCTTCTGAAAGTATAACAGATTTTATTTCTAATTATTATTTAATAACAGAAGTTGCAACAAGTGATACAGAGTTATTAGAAAAAATACAAAAACAAAAAGAAGAAATAGAAAAAGCAAAAAAAGAATTAGAAGAAAGTAAAAAAGAATTAAGTAATTCTAAGGCAAGTAAACAAAATGTAAGTAATCAATTACAAACAGCAAAAAAAGAAAAAGATAAACAAGTAGAAAAATTATCAGAAGATGAAAAAGAAATACAAAAACATATTGAAGAACTAAGAAATGCAAGTAGTAAAATAGAAAAGGAAATACAAGCAGCTCAAGCAAGATATGCAGCTCAATTAGAAGAACTAAGAAAGAAAAAAGAACAAGAAGAAGCAAATAAAAATAATAATACTAATAATGGTTCAAATAATGGAGGAACATCAAATACAGGAAGTGGAGTGCTTAGAAGACCAGTTAATTCAGGAAAAATAACTGCTACTATGTATTATTCAAATGGAAGTTATCATGGTGCTTTAGATTATGGGATACCAGTTGGAACACCAATATATGCAGCAGCAGATGGAGTTGTTTATGCAACAGCTAATTTGACAACAAGTTATGGTACATATATAGTAATTCAACATACAAATGGATTACAAACTTGGTATGCACATGGAACACCTGGTTCTATTGCAGTTTCTCCTGGACAAATTGTTTCTAAAGGTCAACAAATTATGAAATCAGGGAATTCAGGAAATTCAAGTGGACCACATTTACATTTTGAAGTAAGAGTTGCACCATATAATTATAGTAATTGTAGAGTAGATCCTCGTAATTATTTTTAAATTAGTAACATATAAATAAAGTAGTGTTAAAAATTAAATAGATAAGAATTATAGCTTGTTGCAAAATATAAAAATTATAAAAGTTAATTTTTGTATAACTTCTAAATTAATTTTATGGTGCCATTTCACGCACTAGGAGCAAATATTTTCCGTAAAATTAATTTAGAAGTTCTAGCTAAAAATTACTTTCCATTCGATTATTTTCTAATTTTTATATTTTGCACAATTTATGATACAATATAAAGCGTTCCACAGAAAATTGCTTTGCAATTTTCGCGGGCGAACAAAGACGGAGCATGTAAATAATCTAAAAGGTCTTGAAATAATATATAAGAATTATTTCAAGATTAATTTTGTAGTAATTTAGTTGAAAAATAATACAATTTTGACTTGTGCTAGATATGAACTGTATTTTGAATTTAATTAATTTACAATAGTGCATATCATAAATTTCAATGTACCTTGAAGAAAATAATATGCTTAGGTGGAGGTTAGAATGGAAGAGAAAAAAAGGTTTAAAGTTTATAAAATCATCATGTTGGTAGTTATTGTGGCATTTGTTACATTTTTATGTACATCAATAGGAATGTATCAATTGTTTACTAATTCATCAACTGCAAAATTAGCTATGTTTGCATCAAATTCAGATAATAAAGATATTGAAAATGCTCTTAACAAATATAAAGCAATTATTGATAAATATTATTTAGGTGAAATAGATGAAGAAAAGCTAGAAGAGGGAGCTATTAAAGGATATGTTGAGGGATTAGGAGACCCATATACAGAATATATATCAAAAGAAGATATGAAAGATTATTTAGATGATACTATGGGTAACTTTGTTGGGATTGGAATTTATATGGTAAAAAATACAGATGCAAATAAAGTGCAAATATTAGCACCTATAAAAAATAGTCCAGCAGAAAAAGCTGGGATTTTGCCAGGGGATTTAATTGCATCAGTTGATGGAACAACATATACAGCAGAAGAAATGTCAACAGTTTCTAGTAAGATAAAAGGAGAAAGTGGAACAACAGTTAAATTAGAAATTTTAAGAGGAACTGAAAGTAAAACTTTTGAATTAAAAAGAGAAAATATAAAAGTAAATCCAGTAGAGGGAAAAGTAATTTCTAACCAAATTGGTTATATTGAGTTTTCTTCTTTTGATGAGGGGACTGCTAAAGATTTTAAAGCAAAATATGAAGAATTACAAAAACAAGGTATAAAATCATTAATAATAGACCTTAGAAACAATGGAGGTGGAATTGTTGATGAGGCATTAGAAATAGCAGATTATATAACAGATAAAGGATCAAACTTATTATATGAAGTAGATAAAAATAATAATGAAGAAATTAAAAAATCTGAAAATGATCCAATTATTAATATGCCAATAGTTATATTAACAAATGAAAATACAGCAAGTTCTTCAGAGATATTAGCAGGAGCATTAAAAGATTTAAAAAAAGCTAAAACTTGTGGAACAAAAACATATGGAAAAGGTGTTATTCAACAAGTTCTAACATTACCAGATGGAAGTGGAATAAAAATAACTTCTGAAAAATATCTAACACCAAATAAGACAGAGATTAACAAAATTGGGATTGAGCCAGATGAAGAAGTAAAATTACCAGATACAGTTAAAAATGTTTTATCGGTGGAAGAAAAAGATGATACACAATTACAAAAAGCAATAGAAATGCTAAAATAGGAAAGGATATAAAATTATTATGAACTTGCCAAATAAATTAACAATATTTAGAATTATACTAGTGCCAATTATGGTTATAATTCCATTTTTAGGAATAGATGCGGAATTACTTAATATACCAATAGAATATTGGATTATTGACTTAATATTTATAATTGCATCTATTACAGATAAATTAGATGGTTATTTAGCTAGAAAAAACAATCAAATAACTACATTTGGGAAATTTTTAGACCCATTAGCAGATAAAATATTAGTATTAGCTGCAATGTGTATGTTAGTTGAAATGAGTAAGTTGCCATCTTGGATACCAATTATTGTATTAGCAAGAGAATTTATAGTATCAGGGTATAGATTAATAGCGGTTGAAAAAGGTGGAAAAGTAGTTGCAGCTTCAAATTGGGGTAAGCTAAAAACAGTAACACAAATGATTGCAATTATTTTAGCATTTGTTGATTTACATGGTTTTGGAGAATGCTTTGTAGGAAGTTTAGCTGGTGGAGAGCTTGTTTTAAACACTATTGTAACAATTATGATGCTTATACAAACAGTAGCAACAATTTTCTCTGGAATAGATTATTTAAAATGTCCTATTGGAGACATTTCGCTTGCAAAATTTTTAAAAGGGAAAGATTAGGTTGAAAAATAATTATAATTTTGGCGTCATACAACTTAATTTGTGTATTAAGAAAGATAATAAAAATTTATTTTAGAATTGCTTGACAAATTATTAGTTTTGCCGTAAGATAGTAACTATACTTTAGATTGAAAGGAGAATTACCATGGAAGAAAAAGAGGTAATATTAACACAAGAGGGTTATGATAATTTAGAAAAAGAGTTAAATTATTTAAGAACAGAAAAGAGAGCAGAAATAGCAGATAGAATAAAAGTAGCGTTAGGTTTTGGTGATTTGTCTGAAAATTCTGAATATGATGAAGCAAAAACAGCACAGGCAGAGAATGAAGTAAAAATAGCAGAACTAGAAAATAAAGTAAGACATGCTAAAATTATTGATGAAAATGATATTGATACAGAAACAGTACAAGTAGGAAATATTGTAAAAGTATTAGATATGGAATTTGATGAAAAGGTTGAATATACAATAGTTGGTTCAACAGAAGTAAATTTATCAGAAAATAAAATATCAAATGAATCACCTTTAGGTTCAGCATTATTAGGTGCTAAGAAAAATCATGTTGTAGAAGTTAATGCACCAGCAGGAATTATGAAATACAAAATTTTATCTATAAAAAAATAAAGAAAAAGAGCTATACCAAACTAAAAAGTATAGCTCTTTTTGTTGTATATGATAAATCAAAGTCAACACAATCTACACAAATTTGCTAAAGCAAATTTGACAGATGAACAAAGATGGGCATGTAAGCAATCTAAATAGTAGCTATATTTTAAGAAAACTGGTAACATTAATTTTAGATTTTTAAACTACTATCTAATGCTAATTTTATCATCTTATTTAAGCCATTTTGACGTTCCTTGGCTGTTATACTTGATGTTGCATTACCATCATTATTTACAATATCAACAACACTCATTAAGCAGGCGGATTTTTTATTTAAAACTTTAGCTACATAAAAAAGAGCGAAAGCTTCCATTTCAGCAGTAATAGGGTTAAAATCATTTGGAATTCTGTTAAAAAATTGATTAATATCAGTAGCGTATAAGTCAAAAAAATCCATACAAGTAGTATTACCTTGAACTAAAGAAATATTAGTTTCCTTAGCAGTATCTATTATTTTTTTGTTCAATTCCTCACTTGACTTTGCAATATGACAATCTTCATTGTTAAAAGTAAGAGCAAAGTTTCCTTCACTAAAACTTGCATTAGATAGAACAATATCAAATAATTTTAAATCTGGGCGATAAGCTCCACAAGAACCTATACGGATGATATTTTCTACATTATAAAATTTGTACAGTTCATAACTGTAAATTCCCATACTTGGAATACCCATTCCAGAAGCCATAATAGTAACTTCTTTTCCTTGGTATGTTCCTGTATAGGCATACATATTTCTTACTTGATTAACTAATTTTGCATCTTTTAAAAAGTTTTCAGCAATATATTTTGCACGTAATGGGTCACCTGGCATTATAACTGTTTTTGCAATATCACTTAAATTTGCTTCATTATGTGGTGTTGGCATAAAAAAACCTCCTTGAAAATAAAAATTATTGTGTACAATTCACAGTTATAAATAACTATAAATTTTGTATGCAGAAGTTTTAATGTGAATTGTAACATTAGTATAACAATAAAAATGAAAAAAAATCAACTATATTCTGTAAATTCATACAAGAAAAAGTTAAAAAAGTAGAAAAAATACTTGAAAAAAATAAAATAAAGTGATAAAATAACAATAGATTAAAAAAAAACCGCTTTTGGAATTTTTTTAATCTTTTTTTGGTTTAATAAACTTTTATAATAAATTTAAGTAACAAATATTTAGCCAATTGCAGTTTTTATAGAAGAAAGGGAGTTTTATTATGAACACAAAGTATATTTTTGTAACAGGTGGTGTTGTTTCAGGATTAGGAAAAGGAATTACAGCTGCATCTTTGGGAAGATTATTAAAAAATAGAGGATATAAAGTAACCATTCAAAAGTTTGATCCATATATCAATGTTGACCCAGGTACAATGAATCCTTATGAACATGGAGAAGTGTTTGTTACTGACGATGGAGCAGAAACTGACTTAGATTTAGGACATTATGAAAGATTTATTAATGAAAACTTAACTAAAAATTCTAGTATTACAATGGGTAAAATATATCAAAATGTAATAGAAAAAGAAAGAAAAGGAGAATATCTTGGAAAAACTGTTCAAGTAATTCCACATATTACAAATGAAATTAAAGAAAAAATATATGGTTTTGAAAATACTGATACAGATATTGTAATAACAGAAATTGGAGGAACAGTAGGAGATATAGAAGGTTTATCAATTATTGAAGCTATACGTCAAGTAGGATTAGAAAAAAATCCAGAAGATGTTATTTATATTCATGTAACATTATTGCCATATATATCAGGTTCTAATGAAATAAAATCAAAACCAACACAACACTCAGTAAAAGAGTTACAAAGTCTAGGAATTAAACCAAATATATTGGTTTGTAGAACAGAAACAGACATTCCAGAAAGTGTAAGAGAAAAACTATCTTTATTTTGTAATGTAAGAAAAACCAGTGTTATCCAAAACAAAACAGCAGATAACCTATATGCAGTTCCACTAATGCTAGAAGATGAAGGATTAGCAAGAGAAGTTTGTAATCATTTAAAATTAGAAAACTATGTACCAGATAATTCAAAATGGGAAGACATGGTTGAAAATATTAGAAACATTAATGAAACAAAAATTGTAAATGTTGCAATTGTTGGAAAATATGTAAAATTAGAAGATTCTTATATTTCAGTAATAGAGAGCTTATATCATGCAGGATTTGCAAATAATGTAAAAGTAAAAGCACATTTAATTGATTCAGAAACAATTACAAGAGAAAATGTAGCTGAAAAATTAAAAGGAATAGATGGGGTAGTAGTTCCAGGTGGTTTTGGAAATAGAGGAATTGACGGAAAAATAGAAACAATTAAATATGTAAGAGAAAACAAAATACCATTTTTAGGAATTTGCTTAGGAATGCAAATGGCAGTAGTAGAATTTGCTAAAAATGTCTTAAACTTAAAAGACGCAGATTCAGCAGAATTAAATGAAGATACACAAAATCCTATAATTCATATTATGGAAGAACAAAAAGGAGTAGATAAAAAAGGTGGAACAATGCGATTAGGAGCATATCCATGTAAAATAAAACCAGAAACTTTAGCAAGTAAAATATATGGACAAGAAGAAATATCAGAAAGACATAGACATCGTTATGAATATAACAATGATTATAGAGAAAGGTTAGAAAGTGCAGGACTAAAAATTTCAGGAACTTCACCAGATGGATTATTAGTTGAAATGGTAGAAATAGAAGAACACCCATATTTTATAGCAGGGCAATTCCATCCAGAATTAAAATCAAGACCAAATAGACCAGCACCATTGTTTGTTGGATTGGTAAAAGCTTGTTTGAAATAATTAATGTATTGCTAGCTATATGCTTAGTTACAACATTATAACAAAGATTTAAAAAAATTTATAAAAATGTATTGACAAAACTACAAAAAACATTTATAATTTATAATTGTTAGGAGAAATGCAGGTGTAGTTCAATGGTAGAACCTCAGCCTTCCAAGCTGATGACGTGGGTTCGATTCCCACTACCTGCTCCAAATTATCACAACTTACGAACTATTAAAGGTTTCGTAAGTTTTTTATTTTTAGTTCAATGTAAATAGTTGGGATGAAACATCTGCAAAGTGTTTTGCACTAGCTATTTGATTGGTTTGAAAAAGACTTATGAAAAATGGCTCAAAATAAGCATTTGTGGTTCATTGTCAATAGTTGGGGTAAAATACTTGAAAAGCATTTTCACTCA
>CAOKGO010000047.1 GCA_948468045.1 uncultured Clostridium sp.
TGAAAAGTTATCTAAAAGGTCATAAAATTTTAATCATGCCACTTTTGTTCTAATAAATGTAACCTTTTGCAGATTAAAATACACTATATAGATATAAGATATCTTATAAAGGAGTTTTAAAATTGAAAGATCTAAAGCAATTAGAAGATTATTATAAAAATAATAAAATTGATATAGACCAAATAATAGAAGATTTTACACCATATATCACTACAATAATAAATAATGGAACTGACAAAAGAATATCTTTTGAAGATAAAGAAGAAATTTTTTCAGATACATTTTTTATTGTGTGGAAAAATAGAAACAGATTTAATATAAAAGTATCATTAAATTCATATTTAGCTGGAATAGCTAGAAACTTAATAAAAGAAAAATACAGAAAATTAAAAATTGTTTATGATATATGTGATTTTGAAAATGATATATTAAATAGTGTAAATATGTATGAAAATGATAGAGAGTTGATTTTTGATTTACAACAAAAAATGAAAGGACTAAAAGATATTGAAATAGAAATTGTAAAATTATTTTATTATTCATCTATGTCAATAAAAGATATAGCAAAAAAATTAAATATTTCTGAATTAAATGTAAAGACAAGATTACATCGAATACGAAAGAAATTAAAAAAAGAATTAAACAATGGAGGACTTTAAGAATGGAATTTGATAAAAATAAAGTTAAATTTAAAATTGCTATATCTATAATGAAAGAGGAGAATGATATAGTTATGGAAAATAAAATAAAAAGTATTTTTAAAACAGTAGCAACAGCTATTATTGGAATATTATTAAGTGCAGGAGTTGTATTTGCAGGAACTAAAGTAATTGAAAATATATGGAAGACTCCAGAAAAAATAGAAAATGTAACACATGAAATTACAGAAGAAAGTAAAAAGGAAAATATAACAGAAGAACAAGCAAAAGAAATTGCAATTAATAAATTAAAACAAGTAGGGTTTAATACAAACATTATAAAAACAAATCACTTTAAAGAAGTAGATTCAAATAAAATTCAATATAGTTTTTTTACTGAAGACAATTTTGAAATCACTATAAATGGAGAAACAGGAGAATTTTATAGTATTTCTAATCAGAATGCAAATCGACAAGACCAAAATATTGAAATAACACAAGAAGAAGCAGTTGAAGTTGCAAATAAGTATTATAAACTATTTGGATTTAAAGATGGAGAATATGAAATTACAGACATTTATTCAAATAATAAAAAGGGTAGTGGTAAAGGAAAGGGATACAGAATTTTTGTTACATATGAAAAGAAATATGGAGAAATATATAATCCTTATGAGATGATACATATTATAATTGAATCAAAAAATAAAGATATGGATTCTCTTACAGTTCAAAATATACCTTTTGATAATAATGAAACAGTTATAAGTGAAGAAAGAGCAATACAAATAGCTTTAGAAGAAGATAAAAACATTGAAACAAATAAAGTAGTACAAACAAAAGCTAAAAAAATGGTTGTACAAATGAATGCAGATGCTTATGACAGAAAAAAAGATAAAAATAAACATTATGAAGAAATGCAAACTGTTAATTATAAGACAGAGGAAAGAAATTACTATAATGTAGAAGATAAAATTAGAAATGCTTGGGTAGTTGTAATAACTTATGAAGATAATTTTGGTAATGATGTTGTGAAAAGATATACAGAGGGAGAATATAGCTATTTTGTAGATTGTACAACAGGGGAAATTATTGGGGGAGCTACAATGGATTATATATATTCGACTAGAGGACAGTAATTTAATATATTAGTAGAATTAAGAGCAAAGATAGATAATAGTTTGAAAATTATCTATCTTTTGTGTTATAATCTAAACATAAATAGTGAAGATGAATGGGGAAATAAGAAAATGGAGAATTTTGGATTTTCAATGCTATGGTATTGGATAGCATATTTTATAGTTACAAGTATAGGAATATTGCATACAATTTTTAATATTACAGTATTGCACATGAAATCAATGAAAGATAGTTCAGGAATGGGAGAAGGATATGAAAAAACAAAACCTTGGCATCCGCTATATAATATAATTATATTTCCTATATTTGCGTACCTATATTTTAATGGATTAGAAACAATAACTTTATCAAATGTTATAGCAACATCAATTATTTGGGGATCAATAACAGTATTATTTGATGTAATTGGGTGGGTTTTAATAAAACATCCTTGGTCTTTAACTTTTAAGGAGTTTTATATTGATTATCAACCATGGATAACTTTAATATATATAACAATATATGCAAGTCCATTTATAGCTTATAAAATGATGTGTTAAGAATGAACAAACATAGGAGAATTGCACATGAAATATGGGTTATATTAATATAACCCATATTTCATAATTAGCCCATTTTTATCTTTATAATAATTTTTTCTTATTCCAATTTGTTTAAAACCAAAATTTTTATATAAATGTATTGCTGGATAATTTTCTTCCATTACTTCCAAAGTAATGGAAGAAATATCAAGCACTTTTGAAAGGTTAATCAGGTTTTGCAATAGAAGAGAGGCAATACCTTGATTTCTAAAGTCTTTTCTAACAACAATATTCATAATATCAGCTTCATCTAACATAATTTTTATACCACAAAATCCGACAATTTTTCCATCTAATTTTGCAACAAAATATTTTGAATTTTCAGTTTGTAACTCCTCTTTTAAAACATTATAACTCCAAAAGTCATCAAAATCAGAAACCAAAGTAGTTTCTATTTTATCCAAATCATCTAATGTCATAGGTAAAACCTCAATATTTTTTGATTTTTCAAGTAATTGTCTTTGAGCCTGAGGTTTTTTTAAATACAATGGTAGGACATCATTAAACTTGTTTTCTTGAAATCTATTTAATCCTGCAATTCCTACAAAGTAAGAATTTAAAAGGTTATTTTTAGCATCTGCTAGATGACAATTATTAAATTTAGAAACAATAAGTTCTTTGTAAATTTCACTTCCATCACCAACAAAAGTAATATTACAAGAAGTAGAAGAAATAGTACTTTTGCAAATTGATAAAGCATCTAAAACACTAGTAGCACTAGGAGAAATTATTTCAGAATATTTAGAATTTTTTAATTCATATAAAGCAAAATAGCAATTATCATTTTTACAATCTAAAATACTTACAATATAGCCATCATCTTGTATAGAATATGCAAGACTTTCTAAAGAACTGATACCAATACATGGAATTGCCAAACTATCATGAAAAGCTTTAATAGTAGCAACACCAATTCGAATACCAGTGAAAGAACCTGGTCCTATATCACAAACTAATAAATTAATATCTTTTAATAATAAATTAGATGTTTCAAAAGCTTGATTAATCATAGGCATAAGATTTTCAGAATGTGTTCTACCGAGTTGATAGATCTTTATTATAAATTAATTTATTATTATCTAAAATAGAAACACCACAAACATCACTTGCTGTATCAATACTTAAAATCTTCAAAAAAATCAACCCATTTCTTTAAATTTGTATTTATATTTAATATTCTAATATTTTCATCATCATTACTTCTAGAAAAAGTAATATGGAGATAATCTTTTGGTAAGGCATCTTGTATTAATTCGCCCCATTCAATAATGCAAATACCATTTTCAAAATATTCTTCTCCACCAATTTCATAAAATTCAGAAGAATCTTCTAAGCGATATACATCAAAATGATAAATAGAAATATCATTTTTCTGATATTCATTAACAATTGTAAAGGTTGGACTCGAGATTTCATCATTTAAACCAAAAAAGTCTAAAACTCCTTCTGTAAATTTAGTTTTGCCAGAGCCTAAATCACCAGTAAGAACAATAGTGTCTTTTTTAGCTAAAAAATTAGCTAAAGACTTAGCAAAATCTTTAGTATTGTTTTCGCTTTTTGAAACAAACTGAAAGTTATACATAGATATTCTCCTTTATAAGACAAGGTTAAACTCTTTTGATGTTATTTTAACACAAAAAATTAAAAAATTCAATCAAAAGCCTTGATAAATTATTGAGCTTGTAATATAATTGTAACAAAAATGTAACAAAAAAGAAATGCATAATCGAAAGGGAAGAGAAAAATGTTTAAATTTGGTCAAGATATTGGTATAGATTTAGGAACAGCAACAGTAATAGCTTATGTAAAAGGAAAAGGAATTGTACTTAGAGAACCATCAGTTGTAGCAGTAGACAATAATAATGGAGAAGTACTAGCAGTAGGGCAAGAAGCAAGAAGAATGCTTCGGTAGAACACCAGGAAATATTGTAGCAACAAGACCTTTAAGAGATGGTGTAATATCTGACTATACAGTAACTGAAAAAATGCTTAAACATTTTATTAGTAAAATTTGTGGAAAATTTCTTTTTGCTCCTAGAATTATGATATGTATTCCATCACAAGTAACAGAAGTAGAGAAAAAAGCAGTAATTGATGCAGCATCACAAGCAGGAGCAAGAAAAGTATATTTAATTGAAGAACCAATTGCAGCAGCAATAGGAGCAGGAATAGATATTTCTAAACCATGTGGGAACATGGTAGTTGATATTGGTGGTGGAACAACAGACATAGCAGTTATTTCTTTAGGTGGTTCAGTAGTAAGTACATCACTAAAAATTGCAGGAGATAAATTTGATGAAGCAATCGTAAAATACATTAAAAAGAGATATAATATAATGATAGGAGAAAGAACAGCAGAAGACTTAAAAGTAAACATTGGTTGCGTATTTCCTAAAATACAAGACACAGAAATGAATATTAGAGGAAGAGATCTAATAACAGGACTTCCAAAAACAATTAATATTCATTCAAGTGAAATGTTACAAGCATTGATAGAACCAGCAATGATGATAGTAGACAGTGTTCATTCAGTATTAGAAAGAACCCCACCAGAACTTGCAGCAGACATCAGTGACAAAGGAATTTACATGACAGGTGGAGGGTGCTTAGTAGATGGATTAGACAAATTATTACAAGAAAAATTAGGTATCAATGTTATGATAGCACAAGACACAGTATCTTGTGTAGCATTAGGAACAGGTAAAGCATTAGATAACCTAGATGCCTTAGAAGGAAAAGCAAGAAAATAGATAAAATATAATAAAGACACTTCGCTTAAATATGGAGTGTCTTTAGAAGCATAATATAGCAAAAAATAAAAATAATTATAATTTTCAAATAATAAAATTCATTATTTATAGCTAAAGAAAGGAAATAGTAAAAATGAAAAAAGTAGCTTTTATTACACTAGGTTGCAAAGTAAATCAATATGAAACAAATGCCATGATACAACAATTTTTACAAAAAGAATATGAAATAATAGAACCAACTGAAAAAGCAGATATTTATATTATAAATACATGCACAGTTACAAACATGTCTGATAGAAAATCAAGGCAAATGTTAAGAAGAGCAAAAGAAAAAAACAAACAAGCAATAGTAGTAGCTTGTGGATGCTATGTGCAAGTAGCAAAAGAAGAAGTAGAAAAAATAGAAGAAATTGATTTAATTATTGGAAACAATGAAAAAAAAGAAATTGTAGATATAATAGAAAAATATATAAAAGAACACAAAAAAAATGAAAAAATAGAAGATGTAATGACACAAAAACAATATGTCGAATTAGGTGAAATTACATACACAGACAAAACAAGAGCAGTTATAAAAGTACAAGATGGTTGTGACAGATTTTGTTCTTATTGCATAATTCCATATGCTAGAGGTAGAGTAAGAAGTAGAAATCCAAAAACAGTTATAGAAGAAATAGAAAAAATAGCAAAACAAGGAATACAAGAAGTTGTAATCACAGGAATCCATATAGCTTCGTATGGCAAGGATTTTAAAGAAAATTATAGATTAATAGATTTATTAGAACAAATAAACCAAATAGATGGAATTAAAAGAATTAGATTAGGTTCAATAGAACCACTTTTGATTACAGAGGAATTCTTAAAAAGACTATCTAAATTAGAAAAAATATGCCATCAGTTTCATTTATCTTTGCAAAGTGGATGTAATGAAACTTTAGAAAGAATGAATAGAAGATACACAATAGAGCAATTTAAAGAAATAGTACAAAACTTAAGAAAAACCTATGAAGATGTCATTTTAACAACAGACATTATTGTTGGGTTTCCACAAGAAAGTGACAAAGAATTTGAAAAAACATATCAATTTTTAAAAGAAATAAAATTCTATAAAATGCACATCTTCAAATATTCTCCAAGACATGGAACAAAAGCAGCACAAATGAAAGGGCAAATTAATAGTGAAACAAAAGACAAAAGAAGTCAAAAATTAATAAAACTATCAAATAAAAATCAAAAAGAACATCATGAAAAATATAAAGGAAAAGAAGTAGAAGTATTATTTGAAGAAGAAAAAAATGGATTCTATCAAGGACACACAAAAAATTATATAGTTTCATTAATAAATAGCAAAGAAAACCTAGAAAATAAGATATTAAAGGCAAAATGTATAAAAGCAGAAAATGACCATATATTACTAGAAATACCAAAATGTAACAAAAGTGAAACAAACATGTAACAAACATTTAATATAAAAACACCTAAAAATACTTGATAAATATAAAATAATATAGTATAACTAAAGCAGTAATATGTAAAAAATCACGAAGGAGGAAATAAAAATGGCAGATTTAGGAGAGGTAAACCAAGTATCAGGTGTTTTTGGAGGTGTTGAATTAGGAGGATTAAACAACGACGAAGTACAAAATCAAGAAGAAATCCTAGAAAATGCAGGAACAATTAGACAATCAGGAAACAACCTACCAACAAAAACAGGATTTTGGAATAAATTTAAAGCATTTTGGTTACAAGATATAGATTGGAACAGAGAAATAAAAGTTGAATTAACACCATATCAACAAAAAGTAGAAGACGAAATAAACGAATTCCTACATCAAGAAATTACATGGGAAAAAGTACATGATTTCTTATTCCAAGAAGTTTCATTTGGAAGCAAGAAATAATGTCGTGTTGGGGACGTTTCTTTCGGGACATTTTTATGTAAACACCAACGATTAAAATTTAATATTATAATTTTTTACTGAAGTATTTTAGCTTAAGAGTTAATAACGAGTAATTGTAAATTTTTAGTAAATTATAAAAAAAGTATAGCTAATAAAAAAAAAATATGCTATACTTTTTTGTGTTATGGGGGAGAGTATAATTTATATGGGGCAAAAAGAAAAAAGAGAGGTGATACAATGCCCCGAACATCAAGGCAAAAAAGTGCAACAAAAGTATATCATGTGATATTAAGAGGAAATGCAAAACAAGATATATTTTTGGACAATCAAGATTTTAGCAAATTTATAAAAGAAATTTGCAATACAAAAGAAAAATATCAATATGAATTATATGTGTATTGCTTAATGACAAATCATGTACATCTAATTTTATATGATAAAAAAGATAATCTTTCAAAAGCATTGCAAAGCTTGACAGTAAGTTACTCTTCTTATTGGAATAAAAAATATGAAAGAGTAGGTCATTTATTCCAAAATCGTTTTTTAAGTAAAAATGTTGAAACAGCAGAGTATTTAAAAAATGTGTGTCGTTATATACACCAAAATCCTGAAAAAGCAGGAATTACAAAAATGGAGAATTATCATTGGAGTAGTTATCAAGAGTATATAAATGAAGCGAAAATAATAGATAAAAAGCAAATATTGTTACTTTTTCAAAATGACGAAACAGAAGCAATAAAAGATTTTAAAAACTTTCATTTAGCTAATATAGAAAAAGAAGATATGCAAGATTTTATGGAGTATGAAATGACACCGAAATTAAATGATGAACAAGCTACTTTATATATTAAGAAAATATTAGGTATAGAAAATTTGCAAGAGATAGCGAATTATGACAGAATAAAGAGGAACAATCTTTTAAAAAAATTAAAAGATGTACTAGGAATATCAAAAGTACAAATTGGACGATTAACAGGACTAAGTGCAAAAATTGTACAAAGAATAACAGAATAAAAGGAGGAAAAGGAGTTTCTCGAATGAATTTGACAGTGCGATTTACATAAAAATGTCTTAAGAGAAACGTCCCCAACACGACATGGCGAAAAGTAAAACAATATTTGTTTGTAATGAATGTGGGAATGAATCGGCTAAATGGCTTGGAAAATGCCCAGCTTGTGGAAGTTGGAATAGTTTTTTTGAGCAAAAGGTTGTTGATAGCAAAAATAATAGTGGCTTAAAACAAAAGGAGTTAAAAAATAATGTACCACAGAAATTAAGTTTATATGAGGCAAAAGAAACAATAAGGACTAAAACAGGTTTTGGAGAATTAGATACAGTTTTACGGTGGAGGATTGGTTAAAGGTTCTTTGGTTTTGCTTGGTGGTGAGCCAGGAATAGGTAAATCTACTTTAATTCTTCAAATTTGCGATAAAGTAAATGGAGAGGGTAAAGTTTTGTATGTTTCTGGAGAAGAGTCGGCAGAGCAAATTAAGATGAGAGCAGATCGTTTGTCTATTAATAATGAAGATATTATGTTTTTGGGTGAAACAGATATTGATGTAGTTAATCAAGCAATTATAGATATAAATCCAAAACTTGTAATTATTGATTCAATTCAAACTATGTATTCAGAAGAATTGTCTGCCGCTGCTGGAAGTGTTAGCCAAGTAAGGGAAATTACATCACAAGTAATGAGAGTTTGCAAATCGAGGGCTATTACAACTATAATTATTGGACATGTTACTAAAGAAGGAAATATAGCAGGTCCAAGAGTTTTAGAACACATGGTAGATACGGTATTATATTTAGAAGGAGAAAGATATTTTTCTTATCGTATTTTAAGAGGTGTAAAAAACAGGTTTGGTTCAACAAATGAAATTGGAATGTTTGAAATGAGAGAAGAGGGAATGTGTGAAATTACAAACCCATCTGATGTATTAATTTCAGAACGTGAAGATAACCCATCTCGGTTCTTGTATTGTTTCTAGTATGGAGGGAACAAGACCTATTTTAGTAGAACTACAAGCATTAACTTCACAAACAATTTATGGTTATCCTAAGAGAACAGCAAATGGAGTGGATTTTAACAGATTAGCTTTATTAATAGCAGTTTTAGAAAAAAAGGCAGGGCTTGTGTTAGGTTCACAAGATGTTTACCTAAACATAGCAGGTGGACTTAAAATTAATGAACCATCAATTGATTTAGGAATTATAATGGCAACAGCTTCTAGCTTTAAAAATAGACCAATTCCAAAAGATATGGTAATTATTGGTGAAGTAGGCTTGACAGGTGAGGTTAGAAGAATTAATTTAATTGAAAAAAGACTAAAAGAAGCAGAGCGTTTAGGATTTAAAAGTTGTATTATTCCAGAAAGTAACAAAAAAGACTTGAAAGATAATTATAAATTAGATATAATATATGTCAAGAATGTAAATGAAGCAATAAAAAAAGCACTAGGATGCTGAAAACCAAAAACAATTAAATTTTGATGCCTCGCTAGTTACGAACACATTTGAAATTTAATTAGTATGCAATAAATTTCAAACTTGTTTTCCTAGCAAAATTTAATTTTTTTCAAACCAAATTATTTTGGAAGAAAGAGATTAAAAAGGAATAATAGTGCTTTACAAGAGAAAGGAAGAGGCAGTTTGAGAAAAGGGAAAGAGGACAATATTACAGAAATTCTAAAACTAATTGCTCCAGGAACACCAATTAGAGATGGGTTAGAGAATATATTAAGAGCAAAAACAGGTGCTTTATTATTAATTACAGACAATAACCAAGTACTAAAAGAAGTAGTAGATGGTGGTTTTACAATTAATGAAGATTACACTTCAGCAAAATTATATGAATTAGCCAAAATGGATGGTGCCATAATTTTAAGTGGTGATTTAAAAAAAATCATATATGCAAATGCCCAATTAATACCAGCACGAGAAATTTTAACATTAGAAACAGGAACAAGGCATAGAACTGCTGAAAGAACAGCAAAGCAAACTGGTGAATTAGTAATTAGTATATCACAAAGAAGAAGTATAATAACAGTATTTAAAGCAAATGACAGATATGTATTAGAAGACACAGATGCAGTATTAAATAAGGCAAACCAAGCAATACAAACATTAGAAAAATACAAAAAAGTATTTGATAACAAATTAAGCTTATTAAATGAATATGAATTTAATGACATCGTAACATTAGAAAATGTAATAGTTGCTATTCAAAGGGCAGAAATGGTAATGAGAATTGTAGAAGAAATACAAAGGCAAATTTACGAATTAGGAAATGACGGAAGACTAGTTAGAATGCAACTAGAAGAATTAATAGGTGGATTAGAAAAAGAAGAATTACTAATAATTAAAGACTATATGGTACCTGCTAAGAAAAAGCAAATGCCAGAAAAGATACTAGAAAAATTAGAAGTTTTAGGATATGAAGAATTATCAAATGAAAGTGTAATAGCAAAATTATTAGGATATGAAAACTTTGACAATTATGATGAAGTTGGTGTTTATACAAAAGGATATCGTATTTTAAACAAAATACCTAGAATGCCATCTAACATCGTAGAAAATTTAATTAGTTCATTCAAATCTTTCCAACATATTCTAGCAGCTGATATAGAAAGTTTAGATGATGTAGAGGGAATAGGAGAAGTAAGAGCAAAATCAATAAAGCAATCTTTAAAAAGAATGCAAGACCAATTTATGTTCTAAAAGGAAAGTTATTAGCTTTCCAAACATAAAACACATTTACTCAAATTTGCTAAAGCAAATTTGGTAGGCGAACAAGACAGAGTGCATGTAAAGAAATCTAAAAAGGTCAAAATTTTTAAATCATGCCTCTTTTGTTATAAAAATTAAATAAAAAGTGAAAAGGAGAAAAGAAAAATGAAAACAAAAAATATAATATGGATAATTGCTTTAATTTTGGTAATAATATTAATATCAATATTGGGATATGGATATTATCAAAAAGCTACAATGGAGATAAAAAATCCAGTAGTAACAATGGAAGTAGAGAATTTTGGAACTATAAAAATGGAGTTATATCCAGAAATAGCACCACAAACGGTAGCAAACTTTGTAACACTTGCTAATCGTGGATTTTATGATGGATTAACATTTCACAGAATTGTAAAAGATTTTATGATACAAGGTGGAGACAAAGAAGGAACAGGTCAAGGTTCTGCTAAAATATCTGATTTAAAAGATGGAGGAGAAGACAAAGCATATACAATAAAAGGTGAATTTATAGATAATGGTGTAGAAAACAACAAATTAAAATTTGAAGAAGGAATTCTTGGAATGGCAAGAAGCGATTATACTGTATATTCTTCAAGTTTAGCAGAAGAATCTTATAATTCTGGTAGCTCTCAATTTTTCATTATGACAAAGGCAAATACAACTTTAAATGGACATTACACAGCTTTTGGTAAAGTAATAGAGGGATTAGACATTGTACATAAAATAGAAGAAGTAGAAGTAAAAGCAGCAGAGGGGTCAGAAGAAAATGCAAATGCAGAAGTTAGCACACCAGTAAATCCACCAAAAATAACATCTATAAAAGTAGAAACATATGGAATAGATTATGGATTACCAAAAACATTAGAGCCTTTTGACTATATGAGTTGGATGTACAAACAATATGGAATGTAGGATTTGGGGACGGCCCCAAAATCCTACCTTTTGAAACATACAAAATTTTAGATATAATTTTCAAAAAATAGTTGACAAATGGGGTGAAAATAGGTTAAAATATTAGATGTGTCCATGAAGAGGTGCACGTGAACAATGGTGGATGTAGCGTAGTTGGTTAACGCGCCAGTTTGTGGCACTGGAGACCGTGGGTTCGAGTCCC
>CAOKGO010000048.1 GCA_948468045.1 uncultured Clostridium sp.
TAAGTTATCAATCGGAAGGAAATCCGATTTACACAACTTTTACGATAGTCTCTTTTACCTTTTTATATGATATTATAATAATACAAAGATAGATAATTACAAGTAATTATCTATCTTTTATTAAACTATATTTGTTAATTTTCCTGAATTGTAAATTCTTGAATATTAGGTTCTATCATATCTTCATCAATAACAACATCAAACTTTTGAATATATGTAGTTATATTTTCTTTTATTGATCCATTTTCATCTTTTATGGTTTCAATCACTTTTACTGCCAATCCAGTTTCTTTATTCAAATACATTTTTAGAGACATGGTTCCATCACTATATATGGCATTTGTATTTTTCATACTATCTATTACATAACATTCATATTCTCCTACTTTTTCAGTATATATTTTGGATACTATACTATCATGTATAAGGTCTTTCCAAGTAACTGTGTTAACAAAACTAATTACTTTTGAAGCTAAATCATTTTTTTCTTCTTTTGATATGGTTAAGTTTTTTTGTTCTCCTGCTATTGTATACATTCTTCTTTCATGTTCTTTTATCATTTGAATCATTGTTACTGTATTATCTTTCTTTTTCATAATATCTTTCTCAATACCATCTTTTATAAATTTTTCAGCTATTGCACTACTTCCATCTACTTTTACATAAATATTTTCTTTTTTCTCATATTCTGCAACTTTATTTTGTAAATCTTTTATAATTATAATTTTCCTAGTTGTATTGCCAATAAATATAACTAATGCAATTATTAAAACTATTAATAAAATTATTACTATTTTCTTTTTCATAATAATCCCTCCTTTTTTGTATTTCTCATAAAAGCTACTTTAATTATACTACATTTGGCTTTATTTTTCAACTTTACTGAATTATTAGTATGAGTTTTTTGTGGGGATTTCCTAAGATTTCAATGTTTATAGATATCTATATATAATTTTATTTTCTTTTTTGGTTTTTCTATCCTTTCAGATAATTTTTCTTGTATTGCTTTTCCCTATATAATCATAACCACCCGTAAAACGGGTGGTTTTCTCTAAGCCTAGAAGGCTTTTGTTTTGGCACTTCAGGGCTTAAGCCCCACTGAATGGTCTGTCAACCGCATTTCTTCCTCAGGCTACCACTTAAGTTGTCCTAATCCTTTTTTCATTTTTCTTTCTTTTTCCTTTTCTTCTTTTTCAAATGGGTCTACATATTCTTTGATACTTATTTGATCTGTTGCTATATCTTCTTGTAGTTGCTTCCTTATGTATTCTTCTATTGCTTTTTTCTTTTTACCTACTGTATCCACATAATAGCCTGTACACCAAAAGTGCCTATTTCCATATTTATATTTTAAGTTGGCGTGTCTATCGAATATCATCAGGCTACTTTTTCCTTTTAAATATCCCATTATACTTGATACACTATATTTCGGTGGAATACTAACTAACATATGTACGTGGTCTAGACATAGTCCTGCTTCTATGATTTCTATTCCCTTTTGCTCACATAATCGCCTTATTATTACTCTTATATCTTTCCATACATTGACATTCTTCTATATTTTGGTGCAAATACTATATGATATTTGCAATTCCAAGCACTGTGTGCTAAACTATTTTTGTCTATTTTCATAGATAAATCTCCTCCTTTGATTTTTATTTTTGCGGTTGACCAAACCAACTATATTATATCAAAGGAGGAGATTTATTTTACTCATAGCTAGAAGCTTTTAGAACCCCACGTAAAACGTGGGGTTTTCATTATCCAAAAAGAATTCAAAAAGAGATTATTGTTTTATTTCAATATTTGTTTATGGTGGTCTTAGAGAAAGCGAGGTTGTATCTATAAGGCTGGTGGATATAAAATTAGAGGATAAATTTATTAATATTATAGGTAAGGGCAATAAGTTTAGACAGGTAATAATTAATAATTATATGTATGATGCTTTGACAGATTATCTTGAAGAACGTTTGGCTATAAAGACTGATAATCCTTATTTATTTTTGGGACAGAAGAATAAAAATACGAAAGGACCTCTCAATAGGAATTTTTGTAATAGATTATTGAATAAATATAAGGACTTGTGTAAAATCGCAAAATTGCACCCTCATTCTTTAAGAGCCTTTTTTTGTACTAATGCTTTACACAATGCTGGATATAGTATTGAACAGGTTGCAAATCAAGCATGGCATAGTAGCCTTAATACAACAAAGGAATATCTTGTTACAGAACAAGAGGATTTAGTTTCTTTGGAGAATAAGTTGTAGTAAAATGACATATTTATACGTTAGAATTTTTAATATCTATTGATTTTGTGTAGTTTTAGTGATACACTATTTTTATAAAAATACTAGACTCCAACCTCTCCAAAATTATATCATATGGAAGTGGATAATATGCATAAATTATTAGTAATAGAAGATAACATAATGCAAAGTAAAGAAATTATCAATTATCTATCAGAAAATAACGAAAATATAAAATTATATAATATGTCGTATACATACAAAGAAGCTATCAATATTGTGAAAAATCAGAAAGCAGATATTATATTATTAGATTTGAAATTACCTGATGGTTCTGGAGCAGAAATTGTTGAATATATACAGCAAAATAACATAACTAAATATCTACAATCTATTATTGTGATTTCTAGTGAAAGAAAAATTTTTTCAACAATAAATAATAGTCCATATATCTATTCATATATATCAAAGCCGTATTCATTAGAAATTATACAAAGAAATATAAATGATATATTAAAAACAAAAACAGACAAACTGATATTAGATAAAATCAATAACGAATTATCTCATTTACATTATAATTTTTCATATAATGGTACTCGTTATTTAGCAGAAGTAATATTTGAAATATATAATCTTCAAAATTTTTACAAAGATAACTTAAAAAAAGACATTTATCCTATAATTGCAAAAAAACATAATAAAAGTGTTAATACTATTCATGGTGATATTAAGCAATCTACAAAATGTATGTACTTAGATTGCGAAGAAAGTATAATAAATAAATATTTTAATTATGATTTTTTTGTAAAGCCCAAATTAAAAGAAATAATCTTTACTATTATTAATAAAATTATTTAATCAGTTTTTTATATAAAAATACTTCTAAAAGCTAATAGCAACATCAATTTTTAATTATGATACTAATGTTAATTGTAATAATATTACAATATTTTAAATGGTTTAAAATTGTGTTATAATATAATTAATTGTATATTAAATGATGAAAGAGGTGGAGTAAATGAATAGAGTGTTGTATATTATTATAATCATTTTATGCATTGTTATTGTAGCAATATTATGTGTGCTAATGCATAAAGTTAATAATACATCATTAGAAGTTGATAAATTTAAAATGCAACAAGAAAGTTCTGATAATTATAAACAAAATAATAGAACTTTAGAAAAAGTAAGTTTATATGTAGAAGAAGAAACTATCAGTAATACAAGTATTACATTAATAATAACGGATACTAATGTTATACCATATAATTGGGATGGTTCATATAAATTACAAAAAAAATCGGAAAATACATGGGTTTATATAGAACCATTACATGATTTAACATCAGAAACTCTTGCATATAAATTAGATGAAAATTATCAATGTAAGCAACAAATAAATTGGACCTATTACTATGGAGAATTAAATAAAGGTAAATATAGGATTGTAAAACTAATATATGATAATTATAATAATTCATATATAGATGTATATTCAAATGAATTTGATATAAAATAAGTTAAAAGTAAAGCTAAACAAATAGCTTTATTTTTTACCTTTTTTTACTTTTTTTCATTTTTATCTTATTAGTATTATATGATGGCATTGTAATATTCTCGAGAATAAAAAAAGGAGGAAAATTTTATATAAACAAAAAAATATATATTAAAAGGAGGAGTTTTTTATGAACAAATTGCTATTAAAAAGGAGTATATTTTCTATTAGTGTGGTAATAATGGTATTTAGTTTTCTTATTTTCCCTATTCAAGTACACGCTAATAATGAAAATACAATAAGTAATAATACAATAGCAACAAATACAGAAGAAAATGAGATTATTGGAGATTTGGGTGATGGGTTAAAATCGAGGAGTGATGCATCAGAAAATATAGTTTATGAAATAATGAATAAAACATTTTATATCAAAAATGCTTTTTCAGGACAATATTTAGATGTAGATGATGGTAATGCAAGTGATGGTGCTAATGTAATTCAATATCCATTTAATGGGGGAAAAAATCAACAATGGAATATTCAGTATAATAATGATGGAACATTTACATTATATTCACAATTAGGAAATAATTTAGTATTGGATATAGATGGAGGAAAAGATGAAGACCTTGCAAATGTTCATATTTGGAGTTATAATGGTAGTGATGCACAAAAATTCAAATTATTTTATACTAGTACATCTACATATGAAATAAGTGCCAAAAGTAGTAATTATAAGAAAGCAGTAGTTACGCATGGATATGGTTGCTCTAAAGGAGATAATGTTAATCAATATACATATAGTAAACATTGGAATGAGTTATGGATTCTAGAACCTGTGGCTAAAAATAATATTATGGGTGTTAAATATGCAAAAGATAATTTTAATAGTTATGTATATGCGTATCCAAATCTAAGTAATTTTGGTGGAGATTGTACAAATTTTGTATCACAATGTATGTTAGCCTCTGGAAGACATATTGATAACAGTGCATGGGGAATATATAGAAAAAATAGAAATAATACAGAAATATCAAATGTGAATCAATTAAATGATAGTTGGGCATTAACAGACCCAAGTCCTTGGATTAGTGCAAAACAATTCAAAAAATATTGGTCAGATAGAGTAAGTACATATACACTTAAAGGCAGTGAAATATTGAAGGACCCATCAAAAGCATGGAATTTACCGATAGTTCAAGGCTGTGTTATACAAAAGGCAGATAATTTTCTTGGAATTCAAGGTGATGCTACTCATAGTATGTATATTACAGGATATGAAAATAATTCATATTTATTAACATATCATACAACAAATACGTTAAATAAGAATTTACTTGATTTTTGTAATATACATCCTGATGCATATTATATATTCTATGTATTCTAATATTATAAATTTGAAAAGAGATAGGAGTGATAAAAATGACTAAAAATAAAAAAATTATAATTGCAATTATAATTGCATTATTAATTATAATACCAATTTCAACATTAGCAATCACAGGAATAACAATATTACCAAGAACAGACAAGAAGACTATTGAAGAGGAAAATAAAAAGGATAATGAAAGATTGCTTGAAGAAAAGGCAAAGTGGGAAGAAGAACATAAAAATGACATAAATATGAAACAAAGTAGTAGTACATTTTCAAGTGAAGAAAAGGCAGTATTTGAGGAAGAGGAAAAAGAACTAAAAGAAAAAGAAGATAAAATAAAAAATGTAATGAACAAATATCATAAAGAAGAATTTGAACAAATACTCCAAGATATAGCTAATAGTCCTAATTTCCAAGGAGTTATAGAAAATAAAAATGGTTATATCGCACCAGAAGAAATTAGACTATATGAAATAGTAATTCAAACAATAGAGGAAGAAAATTTATCAAATGAAGATAAAGAAACATTAAGAGGATTTATAGAACAACAAAAAGATACAATAGATAAGAATAACGAATTAAAAACAAGAGCAGATAGAATATTAGAATAATAAGTTTTGTCCATTACATCAATTTATAAAAACGTAAGAATTTTCGAATTCTTACGTTTTATGTTAGTGCGACATGCATGTTGTTTAGCTAATCAGTGAAAGTCTGTAGTGGCGATATATATAATTATTGCTTATTGTTTATTTTTCATTTCTTACTAAAATATTCATTAACTCATTACATTTTATAATTTCTTTTGGTTCTATAATATTAGTTGGGGTAGAAAAAACTTGAAATATTTATATATAAAAATAGCATTTATTTAGTAACTTTGATAAAATTGTTTTGCACAACAAAATAAAATCAAAGGAGGACTAAATAAATGCAAAACAATTATATCACTAATTTATTAGATTTAAAAGGGGTTAAAGTAACAAAATTTAGAAATAGGAAAAATCGTATTAGAATTCATATTGAACTTCCAATTAAAGAACATACATGTCCTTGTTGCCATTCTAAAACCTCAAAAGTTCACGATTATCGTTTTCAATTAATTAAGGATATTCCCATTTATTACAAGGATACTTTCCTTTATTATAGAAAACGCAGATATGTATGCTGTAATTGTAATAAACGTTTTTATGAAAAAAATAACTTTCTACCAAAGAGAGCTAGAAAAACTAACCGTTTAACTGCTTTTATCATTAACCAATTAAAGCAAAAGCAATCAATGAGGGATATTGCAAGAATTTCTAATGTTTCAACTACAACAGTTTCAAAAATATTACCTTATCTTTCAGTAAGTGCTACATATATGCCAGAAGTATTATGTATTGATGAATTTAGAGGAAATGTAGGTAATTACAAATATCAAGTATCTTTAATTGATGGCAAAACATACAAACCAATAGATATTATTGAATGTAAGCACAAAGTACATCTATTTAATTACTTTAATAAATTTTCATTAGAAGAAAGAAAAAAAGTAAAATACATAGTTATGGATCTATGGCAACCATACAAAGATTTAGCAAAAACATATTTTCCAAAAGCTAAAATTGTAGCAGACAGATTTCATTATTCAAGATACATAGTGCAAGCAGTTGACACAGTTAGAAAACAAGTACAAAGCAAACTAACACCTGAAGGAAGAAAATACTTTAAACATTCAAGGAAACTTCTCCTTTCAAGGTATATTAACTTGTCAAAAGAACAAAGAGAAGAATTAGAATATATATTAATCAACTATTCAGAGGAATTAAGAAGAGTTTACAATGAGAAAGAAGAATTACTAAATATTTTACATTCTGGCGAAAAATATTTAGCAATTGATAAGCTAAACAAATGGATAAAAAACAATTTAGAAGCTAATTATGGAGTATTAACAGATGTGCAAAGACATACAGCAACTGGATTAATGAAATTAGAAATTCTCTCTTAGTGCCTTATTCAAACGGTGTTATGGAAGGATATAATAACAAAATTAAAGTATTAAAGAAAGTTGCTTTTGGTTTTAGAAATTTTCATAATTTCAAAGCAAGAATATTACTAATGAATTAGTGAAAAAACAATTTTTTATATATTAAAAAACCTAATTGTTATTAGGCTTCTTAAGTGATTTCTAATATCACAAAATATTAACTTTTTGTGTGAAATGATTTTTTATCAAAGATCTTATTGAGTGAAAATGCTTTTCAAGTATTTTACCCCAACTATTGACAATGAACCATAAAATAAAAGAGGTACATAATGTTTGGGGAATATGTGGGGAATTTTTGGGGAATTTTAATTCCAAATATATCAAAAGTTTATGAAAATATTAACTCATTTTATTTTTATAAAAGCTAAAAGCCAGTAACCAAGACTATTTCAAGACTACTGACCTATATGGAGCCACTTATCCGATTCGAACGGATGACCCTCGCATTACAAGTGCGATGCTCTGGCCAACTGAGCTAAAGTGGCATTTATTTAATTTGTGTGTTGGTGACCCGTACGGGAATCGAACCCATGTCTCCGCCGTGAAAGGGCGGTGTCTTAACCGCTTGACCAACGGGCCTTATAGGCAAAGAACTAAATAATTTTTTGATTATTTAGTTCTTTTGGTGAGCTATCCGCGACTCGAACGCGGGACAACTTGATTAAAAGTCAAGTGCTCTACCACCTGAGCTAATAGCCCACATAATGCGTAACAACACAACGCTTTTATATTTTACAATGTTTTTTTTTATTTGTCAATACATTTGTGGAATTTTTTTGAATTTTTTGTGTTTTCTTTTTTGTTATGATGATTTTTTGTGTTGTTTTTGTGTTGTTATTTTGTTTTTTGGTCTTTTTATTTTTTTGTTTTGGTCTTTTGTGTTTTTTATTCTTTAGTTTTATTGTTTTTTCTTTTGTGTTTTTGTTTGTGTGTTTGTTTTATTTTTTTGCTTTTGTGATTTTATGTTATGCATTTAGTTTTTTCACTATTTCTTCAACTTCTATTCCATGTACATCACAGGCTTCTTCTAATGTTTCCATTTGTGATGCTGGGCAACCTAGACAGTGCATTCCTGCTTCTAATAATATTTCTGCTTTTTCTGGTGCTTTTTCTAAAATTTCTCCTATTTTTGTGTCTTTGTTAAATTCCATTTTTAATGTCCTCCTTTAATTTTTTTATAATTTTAACATATTTTTTTAAAAAAGTATAGACAAATTGAAAAAAATGTTGTATCATATTTAAAATTCGAAAGGTGGTGATTTTATATAAAACAAATTGATTTGTTTTTTCTTACTTTTATTATTTATCTTTTTACTACTTTGTATTCACTTTATACGTTTTTTGATATCGTATTTTTCCACAATAAACAAGGTGCTAAATTGAAAATTAAAAAAAATAATTTTTAAGAGTTTATTTTTCACGTTTTTCGACGTTTATTTTGTGAATTTTAATTTAAGAAAGGAGTATTTTGATTATTTCTAGATATTTAAAAGAATTTATTTTTACTATGGTTGTTTTTGCGTTATCAAGTTATGTTACTTTTTCTTTGTTTTATTCTCTTTTTAATGCAAATGAAGTTATTATTTTTTATGGCTTTCATCCTTTTGATATTTGCTCTCAAAATCCACAGTTATGGAGACTTATAAAGTTTTCTTACATATTTTGTTTTACTTTTTCTATTTTTGTAGGATGTCATGTTTTTTATGTAAGAGTTTTGATGAATTTCTCGTTTTTTCGTATTCCTGATAAAGAGGATAAATCAAAGTTTCAAGGTGATTTTTCTTCAGCTTTAAAAGGGTCTTTAAGTTTGCTTATTGGTACCAATTTATTTGGACATAAGATTTATGTTCCTGAATGTGGACTTTATCAAAATTTTTTGGTTACTGGTACTATTGGTTCTGGTAAGACTTCTAGTGCTATGTATCCTTTTACTAGACAACTTATGGAGTTTAATGCTAATCATTTTTCAAAAAAAATTGGTATGCTTATTTTGGATGTAAAGGGTAATTATTGCTATCAAGTTTATAATTATGCTAAGGAGTTTGGATTAGAAGATGATTTGATTACTATTTCTTTGGATTCTAATGTTTTTTATAATCCTTTACATAAACCTAATTTGAAGCCTCAGGTTTTGGCTAATCGTTTGAAAACTATTCTTTTGCTTTTTTCAGAAAATAATTCCGAATCTTATTGGCTTGATAAGGCTGAGGAAGTTTTGACTGAATGTATTAAGCTTTGTAGGCTTTATAATGATAATTATGTTACGTTTTCTGAACTTCATAAGCTTGTTACTGATTCTAATTATTATAAGGAAAAAGTTGGAGTTTTACGTGATTTGTTTGTTTCTTCTAGGTTTACTTGTTCACAGATTTATGAATTGAATTCTAGTTTGAATTTTTTTCAAAAGGAGTTTGAAAATTTGGATGATAGGACTAAAGGTATTTTGGTTTCTGAGATTACTCGTATTACTAATGCTTTTGTTTCTGATTTTGATGTTATGTCTACGTTTTGTTCTCCTGTCCAAAATCTTTCTTTTTCGGGTTTTTCAGATGTTATTCGTGATGGTAAAATTGTTGTTTTGAATATGAATATTTCTGAGTATAGTGCTCTGTCTAGGATTATTGCTGCTTATTTAAAACTTGATTTTCAAAGTGAGGTTATGTCTAATTTGTCTAATTCTTGTGTTAGGACTACTGCTTTTATTTGTGATGAGTATGATAAGTATGCAACTAAGTTGGATGGTGAGTTTTTTTCTATGAGTAGAGAGGCTAAGTGTATTAATATTGTAAGTACTCAAAGTTATTCTTCTTTGAAGTCTACTTTAAGGGATGATGCTTGGCTTAAGGTTATTACTCAAAATTTGATTAATAAGATTTGGTTTCGCACAGATGATGTTTTTACTATTGAGGATGCTCAAAAACAGCTTGGAAAAGAAGATAAGGAACGTGTTACTAAGAGTATTTCTGAAAGTGCTAAAAGAACAAATTTTAGTTATGTTACTAATACTTTAAGTTCTCAAGATTCTAATATTTCTGAAACTTTTAGCACTTCTTTGCAAAATGATTATAAGTTTGATACTAATTTTTTTACACAGGGTTTAGAAACTTTTTCTGCTCTTGGCTTTTTGTCTGATGGAAATAGGATTTTTCCACCACAAAAGTTATTGATGTTGCCATATTTTAAGAATTAAGTGTTTTTTATATTTTTATAATTTTATAGTGTATAATACAATATTTTTATATTAGAGCGTGTTTTGCTCTAGGAATGGAGGTTTTATGAATAAGAAAGTTTTTTATTTTATTTTTATTTTTATGTTATTTTTTATATTTTTGAATGTTTTTTCTTCTTTATGTTTGGCTTTTGGTGAGCCTCAAATTGTAAATAAGATTACTTCTGCTTTTGATTCGATTAAAGGATGGCTTATAAAAATTGCTACACCAGCTGCTGCTGTTGCTGTTGGTAGTGGTGTGTTTATGAAAAAATTTAGTTTTGGTAATGAAGAAAAGATTAGAACTGGCAAAAAACTTATTAAGGGTTCTTTGTTTTCTTATGCTTTTATTTTAGCAGTTGATTTGATTTTGTCTGCTATTAAGTCACTTGTGGGTTAGGAGGTTTTTTTGAAGAATTCTAATAATATTACGCAAACTATTATTGATACTATTAATTCTATTTTTGAGATGTTGTTTAGTTCTATTGATAATAATTTGTATTCCATATTGGATGACATAACTTTTGTTGATTCTGCTATTTTGCAGGATAATAATTTTGAGAATTTGTTTGGTACTTCTAGTGCTAATGGTATTTTGTTGATTGCTAATTCTTTTTTGCTTGGTTTTATTTTGTATTATTCTGCTAGGTTTTTAATGGCTCATTTTACTTATACTCAAACTGAAACTCCTTTTGGATTTTTGATTAAGTTGGTTTTGTTTGGTATTGGTATGAATTTTTCGTTTTTTATTGTTAGTTTTGTTATTGATGTAAATTCATATGTTTCTTCTGCTATTTGTGAGTTGGGTAATAGTTTGTTTGGCAAGGATATTTGTTTTTCTGAGCTTATTTCTACTATTAATAATAATATTGCTATTGATACGAATTCGCTTAATATTTTTTCTTTAGATGGATTGCTTAAAAGTCTTTTAAGTGTTTCTCTTTTGAATTTAGTGTTTTCTTATTCTCTTCGTTATATTTTGATTAAGGTTTTTGTGCTTATTTCTCCTTTTGCTATTTTGTCTTTGACTTTGGATAAGACAAGTTGGTTTTTTAAAGCTTGGTTTCGTAATTTGTTTTCTCTTTTGTTTGTACAGATTATTGTTTCTGTTGTGTTGTTGATTTTGTTTTCTATGGATTTTTCTAACAGTAATTTGCTACTTAAGTTTATTTATGTTGGTGGTATTTTTGCTTTGATTAAAACTAATTCTCTTGTTCGTGATTTTATTGGTGGTGTTTCCACAGAAGTTTCACAATCTGTGAGAAATTTTGTTGGTTTTAGGTCTCATTAGGTGTTGTTTTTTATTTAAGTTGAAAGACTAACTATTAATTGTCAATAGAAATATTAAAAATTTTTTAATATTTTTA
>CAOKGO010000049.1 GCA_948468045.1 uncultured Clostridium sp.
ATAGCGTTGTAGTACCTATATTAGAAAAAATATTTATAAATTTATTCAAGGAGGTATAGCATGGGAAAGTTTATTCTAGGATATTTTGTAGGATACATAGCATCATTTATTACACTAGCAATATTGCAAGGAGGAAATAAAAAAACAGAAGAGGATCAAGAACAGAAGCACAAATGAGAATAAAGACACTTTACAAAGGAAAGGAGTGTGTAATATGTGGATAGAAAAAACAAAATAGATATGGAAAAGCAGCTCTCTGAATTCTATTCAACATTGGACTATAAGCCTATCTCGGCAAATGCTATCTCAATATATTTGATATTACTGCAGATAGACTGCAAGACAGAATGGCTTACTGAGTTCAAAGTAACCAATACTATTCTAATGAGCAAAATAAAAGGCTTAAACATATCAGCACTTCAAAGGGCAAGAAATGAATTAATAAATAATGATTACATTTTATATAAGAAGCGGAGTAAACCAGAATGAAGCTTCAATATACACAATAATAAAATTGTATAAAGAACAAAAACAACAATTTGAACAAGCGGAAGAACAACCGAACACAACACCGAACGCACAAGCGGAAGAACAGGCAGACGAATACATTATAACTAAACTAAACTTATTATTTAATTATTTATATAAAGGGGAATCAGGAGCAGAAATTGGACTAAAAGAAAAAGACCGAGAAGGGCTAATACATACACTGCAGCATTTAGAACTATACGCACAGGATCCAATTGCCTATAACTTAATGACAGTAGAAAGAGTCCTAGATGAAAAGATAATGATATGGGCAGTCAAGGAAATATATCTAAGTCCACATAAGGTATACCTGAATGACCTAAAAAGGGACAAACTAGTTCTAAAATATCTGAAAACTAAGAAATATATAACAGAAAAACCAAACTACAGGCTAGAAGAAATAATAAATTACTTGATGGTATGTTTACACGATGAATTCGAAAATAAGAAAGGATTTTGAAATGAATAATTTTAATGAATTATCCTGCAGAAAAGAAATACCAATATTTACAAAAATGAAACCAACACCAGATGGAGGCAATGTAGTCAACTACAAAAAAGAAAAGCTATATAAATACTACAAATGCGACTATTGCGGAGCAGAAATAAGAATCACAGATAAAAAACAAGATATGACAGGAGGAATAGCAACAATACCAAATACAGTAACCAGAAGAGGCGAAATGAAACTAGCATTATGCAATAAATGCCTAAGACCAATATTGAGTGAATTTGAAAAGGAGCGAGAAAAATAAATGGGAGAGGATCAAAATCTAGGTGCAATATTTTATTCAATAGATGGCTCTACAGGAGAAATGAAACCATTAGGAGAGGGACAACCAATCGAAATACCAAAACTTGCAAGTGGAGGACTAGAAAAAGAAAAGTATATAGATATTGCAGAATTAGGAGAAGGGGCAACATTTGAATGTACCATAGTTCCTAAAACAATAACCAAGAAAAGATTTATAAAGATGCTAATGGGAATGGGATATCAAAGAAATGAAGCAACTAAAATGCACCAAGAACATATGAAAATATATAATTCAAGAACAAAGCTAACAATGATGTGCTTTGAATCATTTTATAAGCAAGACCTAGAAATAGAATTTGAAATAAGCATGGGAAAGAGGAGTGAACTTTAATGGATATAAAAAGAGCAATAGAAATCACAAATGATAGGCTAGAGAGCTTAGAACAGTTTATACCAAGTAACGAAAGCGAAAAAAAGACAGCAAAAGAAACACGAGAATATTTAGAATTTGTTAAAAAAATATTAAGTAAAGGAGGCGAGCAGAAATGATAATAGTAAACCAACATGAAGATGTAATAATAAATTTTGAAAAGCTAAATTTCATAAAAATAGAACCAGATGAGAATGACTTTGACATAGTAATGAATTACGATGGAGATTATTGGGATGCAATAGGAACCTATGAAAGCTATGAAAGAGCACAGGAAATACTAAAGGCGATAGTTAATGTATATAAAAAGTGCATATTGTCAATAGATCCAAGAACTAAAACAACAACTTATGCTATGGCACCAAGAGTATATGAAATGCCAAAAAAGTAAAGAGGTGGAACAAATGAAATATGAAATTGAGATAGATGAAAGCATAACAGGAAAAGCAAGACCACGAATGAATACTAGAACAGGAAGAGCCTACACGCCAACTAAAACAAAAAATTATGAATATTTAGTACGCCAAATGTTTGTATACAAATACCCAAACTACAAACCAATTGAAGGTAGAGTAACAATGACAATTATAGCATACTTTGAAATACCAAAAAGTAAAGTAAGAAGAAAGAATCAGAAATGTTATGCGGAGGAATAAGCCCAACGAAAAAGCCAGATTGGGACAATATAGGAAAAATAATAAGTGATGCACTAAACAAATTCGCTTTCAAAGATGACTCACAGATTACAGATGTACGAATTTTCAAGAAGTATGCTAAGACACCAAAGGTCGTAGTTCAAATAGGAGAATATTAGGAGGCAAAATATGAGATGTATACAATGTGGAAGGTATCCATTTTGCAATAAGATACAAAACTCGCAGCAGGAAGCCTGCGAAGAATTTATAAAAAGAAAATTAATGATAACAACTGATAGCCCACTAACAAAAAATGAAACAAATACACAAAGGTGGGAAAGCATAAAGGAAAACATATAGAGAAAATAAACAAGTTACGAATCGAAGGGAATGATGTCAGAATGGGAATAAAAGTAGAATTATATAATGACCACTTCCAAAATTACAAAAGATACTCAATACCCAAAGCACAATTAGTAATAGCGGATATACCATATAATCTAGGTGTAAATGCCTATGCAAGTAATCCAGAGTGGTACATAGATGGAGATAACCAAAAAGGAGAAAGCAGCAAAGCAGGAAAAACCTTTTTTGATACAGATACAGATTTTAGAATAGCAGAATTCATGCATTTTTGCTCAAAAATGTTAATAAAAGAACCAAAAGAGAAGCGGAAAAGCACCAGCCATGATCGTGTTTTGTGCCTTCGAACAAATGCAAACAGTAATTGACTATGGTAAACAATATGGATTTATGAAAAATTATCCATTGGTATTTTGTAAAAATTATTCTGCACAGGTTCTAAAAGCTAACATGAAAATAGTAGGAGCAACAGAGTATGCAATCGTACTATACAGGGACAAACTACCAAAATTCAATAACAATGGAAAAATGATCTTCAATTGGTTTGAATGGAGAAGGGACAATAGTGTACCAAAGATACATCCAACACAAAAGCCAATTCCATTATTGAAAAAGCTAATAGAAATTTTTACAGATGAAGGGGACACAGTAATAGATCCAGTTGCAGGTAGTGGATCCACACTAAGAGCTTGTGCAGAAATGAATAGAAGCTGCTATGGGTTTGAAATCAAAAAAGACTTTTATAAAGCAGCACAAGAAAATATGCTAAGTAACATACAGCTATCAATATAAGGAAGGGAGGATAAGATGCGTTCAATATTGAAATATCCAGGCAGCAAATGGAGAATAGCAAATTGGATTATAGAAAAAATGCCAGAGCATCATAGTTACTTAGAACCTTATTTCGGAAGCGGAGCAGTATTCTTCAACAAGGCACCAAGTAACATAGAAACAATAAACGATATAGATAGCGATATAACAAACCTATTCAATGTAATTAGAGAAAATACAGATGAGCTATTAAGAAAAGTAGTAATGACACCATACTCAAGGAAAGAATATGACAACGCTTTTATAGCAACCACAGAAGATGACAATATAGAGTCGGCCAGAAAGTTCCTAATAAGATGTTGGCAAGGAATAGGATCCAATAATAAGTATAAAAGTGGATGGAAGAATGATGTTCAAGGAAGGGAAAGAGCATACGCAGTAAAGAATTGGTATGAGCTTCCAGAAAAAATAACAGAAATAGTAGATAGATTAAAAACAGTACAAATAGAAAATAGACCTGCAATAGAGCTAATAAAAAGGTTCAATAGTGAAAAGGTGTTAATATATGCAGATCCACCTTATATAGCATCGACTAGAAAAAGAAATATTTATAAATATGAAATGACAGATCAGGAACACGAGGAACTACTAAAGGTATTATTGGAACATAAAGGCACAGTAATTATAAGCGGATATGACAATGAAATGTATAACGAATATTTAAAAACATGGAAAAAATATCAAATAAATAATCTGGCCGAACATGGAATAAAAAGAGTAGAAACATTGTGGATAAAAGATACCTAGAAGAAATGGAGGAAGCGGTATGAGTAAAAGTCAATTAACATTAGAAATAGAAAATCAAACATTGAGGCAGTTTTCAAAAATGGGTGTATTTATGTGCCCAGAATGTACACTTGAAAGAGCTTGGATTAAAGAAGAACCTGCAAATGTTTCATTAAAAGAATTTCATAGTAATCCAAAGTACATGCAAGTAGAAGGAAAACATATAAGGACAGAAATAGTAGACATATTAGAATTAAACTCTCAAAAGGGATGGTGCTGCTATGAAATAAAAATTTCAAAATCAGATTTCCACAGTAGAGCGATTAAAAGCTTTGTAGGAGAATATAACTATTATCTTATGCCAGATGAGTTATACGAGCAAGTAAAAAACGAAATAGAAAAGGACATAGGAGTTTATAGTTACAATGGACAATATTTATACCTAAAGCAGAAAGCTAGAAAGCACAAACTAATTGATGGTATGGATGAACAATTATACTATGCAATGATTAGAAGTCTAAATAGAGAAAGAAAAAAACAAAGGGATAAGATAGAAATATTTTATTATAGCCAATTAAATGAATACAAATCAAAACTTCACAATGAAATAAGAGAAAAAGACAAGATAAGGTGGAAACTTAGCAAATTACCAAATCAAGGGGAAAGAATAGAAAAATTAAACATAGAAATCGATGTCTTAGAAGATGTATATAGAAGTTTAATGGCTATAAAATGAAAGGATAAAAACTAATGAAAGTTAAATTTATAAATATTGGTAACCGTAATGTTAATTTTACAAAAGAATGTAAGGGCGATTTGAATTATGAATGGCTTTTGAAACAAGTAAGACCATATCTATTAAGCTCAACAATAGATTTTGAATACAATAGGAAGCGGAACAATAACTGTATTTGCAGGAATGCAAACAGTCGGAGAGATAGAGGTAGATGTATAGATGGAAAATAAAATCATTAATATTAATACTTTAATAATTAATCGTAGGCGAGAAAAAAATTGCAAGTGTGCAATACCTTGCTATGAAATAGATATAAAAAATCATCTGGTTTATTGTCAAAACTGTATGGCAGTAATAGAACCATTTGAAGCATTAATACAAATAGCAAGATATTTTGAAGAAATAAACGATAGTATAGAAGATGCTAAAAGTTATAGAAATGAATTAATGAACTATAAACCATATTTACGAGAAGCAAAAAGATATGAACAAATGATGAAGCAGAAAGAAATGTTACCGATATGTCCTAAATGTAGTCAACTATTTAATTGGAATGAACTTGTTTCTATGGGAAATAAGAAGTTTTATAAGGAGGAAGGAAAATGCTAGTATTACCGATAAAAAAGAAATGGTTTGATATGATCATAAATGGCGAAAAGCAAGAAGAGTACAGAGAGCTAAAACCATACTATCATAAAAGATTAGGAAATTATTTTATAAATCATGTGATAGATAGCAATACAAAGAAAGTATTAAGAAAAATGGATACAACTACAAAAGAAGTAATATTCAGAAACGGATATTCGTATAATTCTCCAAGTGTAAGATGCTTATGTATTTTGAATATAGGAAGCGGAAAAACAGAATGGGGAGCTGATCCAAACAAAGAATACTACAGATTAAGTATACTAAAAATAGAAGAAGTGCGAAATGTGAGGACTAATGAAGCAAAAAAATAAGAGAAAAGGAGAAATTCAAATGGGTAGTTTATCAAAAAAAATAAGAGATACTGAGGATAAAGAAAGAATAAAGAAAATGACAGGAAAAACACCGAAACATAGGTGCCCAGATTGTCATAGATTTACAGTATGGTTCAATGATGGAAAAAGTAAACATCAATGCCTAATGTGTGAACTTATAAGAAAAGAAAAAGAGAAAGTCAAGGAGGAAACAATATGAAAAAAATAAAGTATTACATATTTTGTATCAAATGGCTATACAAAAACAGAAAGTGGGACAACACAAGACAAAAATTCAAAAAGATGGAAAAAGATTTTAGAGAAAGTAGGTGGAGTAGCAAATGAAAACATGGGAAGAAGCTAGCAAATTAAAAAAAGCAGAGGTAATACTTATTATATTATATATATTGAATGCAATATTAGATATTACAACAGCAATAACAACTAAGAATGCAGCATGGATAGTATGTGGGCTACTATGGGGAGCAGTAGCAATAATGAAATATTATAATTCTAAAAATGAAAATGCAAATAAGGTATTAATAGAACTTCAAGAAGCGTGCATCAAATCACAAGAAAGTATTATAAATGCTTTAATGAATGAAACTGCAGTTGAAGTAGAAATAAGCAAAATAAAGGTGCCAAAGAACTTTTCAAAGCCTAATCAGAAAAAAATGCGAAAGAAAATTCAATACTATAGGGAAAATCATAAGTTCGAATCGCAAATAGTTATTGACTTAGATTATAACCTACTAGATGGCTATACATCATACCTAATTGCTAAGAATTATAACAAAACAACAGTAATTGTAAAATTAAAAAAGAAAATAAAGGAGGAACAATAATGAATAAAGGATATAGACCAAAAGGAGATATAAGTCCAGATAATCTAGTACCACCACATGGAGGTAGGAGCATAATGAATAAAGAAAAACAGCAAAACAAATCTTTTGGAGCAATAATTGATGAATTATTAAATAATCCGCAAGTAATGATGGTACAAGCAGGAAAAATTATAGAAGAGGCAAAAAAGGAAGCGGAGAAAGTAGTAAATAAAAACAAGGAACTAGAAGCGGAAATCATAGAAAAGGACAAAGAAATATCATACCTAAAGGGGAAAGTAGATACCATGGAAAAAATCATAAGTGAAATGAATGCACCAATTGAATTAATAGCTGAAAAATAAAACAAAAGAAAAGGGAGGTTATATGGAAGAAGCGGATTATATACAATTACATACATTGCTAGCAAAATTTAGAGTGGTAGCAATGAAAGAATATGGAGCCGAAGATACACCAGCAAAAACAAGAGAAAAGGATCTACAAATTATTAGAAGAATCGATTACTTACGAAATAATACTATATTAAATTTATATGGAGGGAATGTAAGATGAAAGAATTTCTATATATAATATTAGTTCTGCTCCTGACTCCAATATACATAATAATAAAGGTATTTGAAACGATGCTAAGGTGGATGTTTGAAGTTACAGAACCAATGGCAGAGGCGATGGGAGAATTTATAGATAACATGGCAGAATTTTGGAAAAAAATATTCAGGAAAAAACAATAGTCGATATAAAAAAACAATAGCAACACTTATCTGTAGGACAAAGATAAGAAAAAATATTTTGAAAATAAAAAAATCAAAAACAAACTCAATAGAAAAAGAATAGTAGTGGAAGGCAGGTGGTTATTATGTTTGAAATATTAAAAATAATATTTATATTCCTTTTAGTAATATTAGCATTATCTAAAATAGCAAAAGAGCTAAATTCAAACGAAAGTAATAAAAATAGTATTACTAATGTGATAGAAATAGCTGCAATTATATTATTGACTTTCTTTATTTATAAAATTTAGGAGGTGCAAAAGATGAATGTTCAAGATATTAATGTTCAAGAGGTTTTGGAAAACTATAATACATACAAATTTAAAATAAGTGCAATGGAAGCGGAAATAGAAGAATTATATGATGAAATAATAGATATACGAGGGGCAAATTTAGATGGATTACCTAAGCCTACAGGTTATGTTCAATCTAATTTAGAAATACAAGTCATAGAAAAGCAAACAAAAATACAACAAAGAGAAAAGTTTGTAAAAAAGCTAAAAATTAAATTGAAGATAGTAGAGGATTTAGTAAAAACACTAAAAAAATACAACCAAGATGTTATAAAATTACGATTTTATGATATGGAATCAATAGAAGAAATAGCAGTAAAAAAGAATAAAACTTATGGTGCGATAACAATAACAATAAAAAATTCAATAGCAAAAATGCAACGAGAATATAACAAAAATAAAAAATTATAGAAAAATTATATAAAATTTGTATATTTTTTCTGTATTTTTTGAAAAAGTAATCTGTTATAATTATAATTGTGAAAATACTAAGCAATACATATTTTCTCTATAAAAAATTCCGAAAAAGCTGCCTTTCCTTTCTTGGGTGGCTTTTTTATTTTATATTGCGGAGATGGTGCAAAGGTAGCACGATGGGGTCATAGCCCATAAACGAGGTTCGAATCCTATGTCCGCAACCAAAAAAACAAAAGAGGTTATGCCTATGAATCTAGGTAGATGTATGGTAAGAGAATGTAAAAATTGCAGATATGAAGCAAGCTGTTTTAAGGAGTGGGGAAATGGATATTCAAATAATAGAAATAAGCAAACTAAAAAGAGCAGAATACAATCCAAGAAAAGAACTAGCACCAGAAGATCCAGAATATCAACAATTAAAAAAGAGCATCGTTGAATTTGGATATGTTGTACCAGTTGTAGTCAATAAAGATTATACAGTAATTGGAGGACACCAAGGACTAACTGTATTAGAAGATTTAGGATACAAAAAAATAGAATGTAGCGTTCAAGATCTTAATAAAACACAAGAAAAAGCATTAAACCTTGCATTAAACAAAATCAATGGTATCTGGGACAATGAAAAATTAGAAAAAATACTTGCCGAATTAAAAGAACTAGAATTCGATATGGACATAACAGGTTTTAGTCCAGAAGAACTAAACAACATATTTAATGACACATTAGAAGCAACAGAAGATGACTTTGATGTGGATAAAAAGCTAGAAGAAATAGAAGAGCCAATAACACAGCTCGGAGATGTATGGATATTAGGAAAACATAGGTTACTATGTGGAGATAGTACACAAAAAGAAGCAGTTGCACAACTTATGAATAACAAAGAAGCGGATATGGTACTTACAGATCCACCATACAATGTAGATGTGGAAAATAGTAAAGGAATGAAGATTAAAAATGACAATATGGACAATGAGTCATTTAGAGAGTTTTTGACAAAATCATTTAAGAATCTATCAGAAACATTAAAAGTAGGTGGAGCATTTTATATATGGTTTGCTTCAAAAGAACACATAAATTTTGAAAAAGCACTAAATGAAAATGGACTAAAAGTAAGACAAGAACTAATATGGAACAAAAATATGTTTATATTAGGAAATCAAGACTACCAATGGAAACATGAGCCTTGCTTATATCGGATGGAAAGAAGGAGCAGCCCATTATTTTATAGATGATAGAACACAATCAACAGTTATAGAAGATAGACATCAAGATTTTAGAAAATTGAAAAAAGAAGAATTAATAAAAATACTAGAAGATACATATAGAGAAAGAATCAGTACAACAATTATAGAAGAGGATAAACCTACAATAAATGACTTACACCCAACAATGAAACCAATAAAACTACTAAGTAGACTAATAAAAAATAGCAGTAGAGTAGATGAATGTGTACTAGATTTATTTGGAGGAAGCGGATCCACATTAATAGCCTGTGAGCAACTAAGCAGAACTTGCTACATGATGGAGCTTGATCCAAAATATTGCGATGTAATAATCAAACGCTGGGAAACCTTAACAGGTAAAAAGGCAGAATTAGAAAAAAAGTAATGGAGGTGGGTGACTTGAATTGACCACAAAGAAAACAGAAAGTATTAAAACAGATTATTTGAATGGAATGACATATAAAGACATTTTCGAGAAATACAACATTACTTTGTCTGATTTAAAAAAGATTATAAATAAAAACAAACTAACAAGGAGCAAAAGCGAATTACTTAAAGGTAATCAAAATGCAAAAAACAATAAAGGCGGAAAAGGAGCAGCAGCTAATAACAAAAATGCTGTTACTACAGGAGAATACGAAAAACTTTTTGCCGAAGTTCTAACTGATGAAGAAAAGGCACTATTCAAAAATTATAAAATGAGCGATATGGACAATTTGCTAATGGAAGAATATATAGCAGAGTATAAACTACTAACAATTAGAGAACTACGAATGATGAGAAGAATAAAGAAACTAGAAAGGGCAGATAAGGATATGACAATAGGACATATTCGCAAAAAGAATAGTGAAGGAGCAACAGAAACAGTAACAGAAGCGGAAGCAACAGTTGACAAAATACAGAGAATAGAAGATGGACTTACTAGAGTAACAGAAGCAAAACGCAAGAGCAGAGAGAATATGATAAAGCTAGGATTTAGTAAGCGTGAGCTAGAACTAAAAGAGAAACAAGCAGAAGATGATTTGTGGTAAGGAGGATATATAGTATGTTTTCAAGTCCTCATGATTTATATAAATCTAAAGAGTGGGAGAATTTACTAGAAGATTTGAAGCTAGCAAGAGTAAATGAAGAGGGAAAACTTATTTGTGAGCATTGCGGAGAAGAGATAGTAAAAGCCTATGACTGTATAGGACATCATAAAATACCATTAAATAATATGAATGTAAACGATTATAGTATAAGTCTTAACCCAGAAATGATTATGCTAATACACTTTAAATGCCACAACAAAGTCCATCATAGGTTTGGATATGAGTTACCAAAGAAGATATATATTGTTTATGGTTCGCCTTGTAGTGGAAAGTCAACATGGGTAAATAATATGGCAACTGCTGATGATTTAATAGTAGATATAGACAAAATATGGGAATGTATTAGCTTTTGTGATAAATATAACAAACCGAAGAAACTGCAGCAAAATGTTTTTGAAATAAGAAACAACTTACTAGAGCAAGTGAAAATGCGATTAGGTAATTGGCAGAATGCTTTTATAGTAGGTACATATCCACTAAAGATGGAAAGACAAAGGCTGTCAGATAAACTAGGAGCAGAGCAGATATTTATAGATACAGACAAATATTTATGCTTAGATAGAGCAAAAAACGATGAATGGAAAAAATATATAGAAGAATGGTTCGAAAGTTTCCAACCATAGCCCCCGCCTTGCCGAATCGAATATGACCGCTTGGGGACTGTAAGGGGTACCTCTTTTTCACACGAGGCAAAAATTTCATTTTTTTTGAAAAAATAGAAATATATATTGAAAGAAGGG
>CAOKGO010000050.1 GCA_948468045.1 uncultured Clostridium sp.
ATAAAGGTTTATAGGTAAACCCTTATTTAAAAACCTAAATATATTATACAAGGAGTGTTTTTTTGAAGTTTGTTTTTCCACAGAATTATGATTTTAAGAATAAGCTTTTTGGTGTAATTGATTATTCTACTGTTTTTATTAATTTGATTTGGTGTGTTTTAGTGTTTTTTCTTATTAATTTGTTTTTGTATAGTTTGACTGTTAAGATTTTTGTTTTTATTGTTTTATGTTTTCCTTTGTTGCTTTTTAGCTTTGTTGGTTTTTATGGTGAAAATATTGTTTATGTGTTTTCTTATTTGTTTCGCTTTTTTACAAGACCTAAGTTGTTTGTTTACAGAAAATAGGATTTTTTCTGTCTAAAGCAAAAGGATCATTATTAAAAAATTGTGACCTTTTATATTATATGCTCCGTCTTTGTTTACCTACAAGTTTTCTTTTGCAAATTTGTGTGGAATGCTTGATGTTTTGGGAATATTGGTGATTTTTCTTATAACAAAATGTGTATGATTAAAAATTTGTTTAGAATGTGTTTTTATATAGGAAAATATATAATATTCCTAAGATTTGAATGTGAATTAAAAGTTTTTTTTATTTTTATCTATTAAAATTTGTTTTTTGTGTTGTTTTTTGTTAAAAGTCGAAAATTAACTTATAAATCCCTTGAAAAAAAACAAAAAAAAAGTTATAATTTGTGAAATAAAAGTATAATTTTTTGGGGGATACTATGAAATTAGAACAAAAAGAGAAATCTATGTTATTTTCGGATACTACAATTCCTGATATTTTCTTTTCTGAATATTTATCAAATTTACCAGGGGATTATTTGAAAGTATACTTATATATTGCTTTTTTATCTAAGTATGGAAAAGATATTAAGTTAAATGATTTATCAAAAAAACTGAATATTCCATTGAAAGTTATTAATGATGGTATGAAGTTTTTAGAAGATAATGATTTAATTTTAAAAAAAGTTGATGGATATATTATTGTTGATTTACAGGAGGCTACTCTTGCCAATTTATATACCCCTAATTTAACTATGTCTAAGGAGAAAGTTGAACAAACTGCTAAGAATAAGTCGAGGGCAAAGGCTATTGAGCATATTAATAATATGTATTTTCAGGGTATTATGGGACCTTCTTGGTATAATGATATTGATTTATGGTTTACTAAGTATGAGTTTGATGAACAGGTTATGATTGCTTTGTTTGATTATTGTTATAATCGTAATGCTATGCATCGTAATTATGTTCAAACTGTTGCTGAGGCTTGGGCTTCTAATAGAGTTAAGTCTTGGAATGATTTGGATGTATATTATGAAAAGCAAGAGAGCTTGAATAGGTTTAAGAAAACAATTTCTAAGAAGCTTGGTAAGTATAATGGTTTGACACAGTATGAGGAAGCTTATATTGAAAACTGGGTTATGAATTTTGGTTATGATATGAGTGTTATTGAGATTGCCTTAAAACGTACTACTTTAAAGCAAAATCCTACTTTTGAATATATTAATAATCTTATTTGTGACTGGCATGATAGGAATTTGAAGACTCCTGCTGAGGTTTTGGCATTTTTAGAGCAACGTAAGAAACAGGATAAATCTACTAAGGAGCTTAAGGCTAAGTCTTCTAAGGTTTCTTCTACTAATTATGAGCAGAGGAATTATGATAATTTAGACTTTTTGTATGCTAATCAAACTCCTTAATTCTGTTATGTTACTTTTTATTATGTGTTGATTTTATATAGGAAAGCTATGATTTTTCTATGGTGTAATAAAGTAGTATGACTTTCTTAATTTTTAGCATTGTGAGAAAGGAATGGATTTTTTTATGGCTAATGAGGTTTTGCATTCTTTATTAAAAGAGTATGAACAAAAAAAGTTAAGGGCTGAATTAGATTTAGAAAAGAGGAAAAAGGACTTGTATCAAGAGTTACCAAAGTTACAACAAATCGATGAAGAATTAAATAGTTTTGCAATTCTTACTGCTAAAAATATTTTGTTACATAATTTAGGTTCTTTGGATGAACTAAATAAAAAGATTGAAAATCTAAAATATGAGAAGTCTTGTATTTTACAGAATGCTGGATTTTCAATTGATTTTTTGAAGCCTAATTATGAATGTTTTGTTTGTAATGATACTGGTTATGTTTCTAATGGAAATGATAAGAGTGTTATGTGTAATTGTTTGAAACAGAAACTTCTTGATGCTTCTTTTTATAAGTCTAATATGGCTAATTTAGATAGGGAAAATTTTGATACTTTTAAGGAGTCTTTGTTTTCTGATGAGGTTGATGTTGCTAAGTATCGTTTTAATGTTTCTCCTAGACAGAATATTAAGAATATTAGACAGAAGTGTTTAGAGTTTGTTGAGAATTTTGATGATTCTAATACTAAGAATTTATTGTTTTCTGGTAATACTGGTTTACGGTAAGACTTTTATGTCGAATTGTATTGCTTCAGAATTGCTAAAGGCTGGTAAGACTGTTCTTTATCAGACTGCTCCCGTTTTGCTTGAGAGTGTTATTGATTATAAGTTTAATAGATTGAAGTCTTGTTCTAATAATATTTATGAGTCTGTTTTGAATGTTGATTTACTTATTATTGATGATTTGGGGACAGAGAGTTTAAATAGTATGAAGCTTAGTGAGTTGTTTACTATTTTGAATACTAGAATTTTGAATTTGAATAATAGGTCTACTAAGACTATTATTTCTACTAATTTGGGTATTAATGATATTTTTAATCATTATGAGGAGAGGATTGGCTCTAGAATTGCTGGCTATTATGATATTTATTGCTTTTTCGGTGATGATTTGAGATTTAAAAAATAGGATTTGGGGGCCGTCCCTAAATCCTATTTTTGGTTTATTCTGCGTTGCTTAATGTTTCTACACTTACTACTTTTCCACCGTCATTTGTTCTCATTAGTGTTACTCCTTGTGTTGATCTTCCTAGTACGCTTATGTCGTCTACTTTTAGTCTTATTATTGTTCCTGTGTTTGTTACTAACATAACATCATCACCTTCTACTGCTATTCTTACTCCTATTAGTTTTCCTGTTTTTGCAGTGATTTTGTATGTTATTACTCCTTTTCCTCCTCTGTTTTGTACTCTGTATTCCTCTAGTTCTGTTCTTTTTCCAAATCCGTTTTCTGTTATTGCAAGTAGTGTTGCTTTTCCTCCTGCTATTACTGATTCCATTCCTATTACTTCGTCGTCTTCGTCTAGCCTTATTCCTATTACTCCTTGTGATACTCTACCTATTGGTCGTACGTCTTTTTCGTCAAATGTTATACACATTCCGTTTCTTGTTACTAGTACTACATTGTCTTGTCCATCTGTTAGTCTTACGTCTATTAGTTCGTCTTCTTGTTTTAATGTTATTCCTTGTAATCCTGTTTTTCTGCTAGAGTCGTATTCTTTTAGGGCTGTTTTTTTGATTAGTCCATTTTTGGTTGCCATTAGTAAGTATTTTCCGTCTGCAAAGTTTTGTAATGGTATTACTGCTGATACTTTTTCGCCTGAATCTAAACTAAGTAGGTTTACTATTGCTGTTCCTCTTGCTGTTCTTCCTGCTTCTGGTAGTTCATATCCTCTTAGTCTATATAGTTTTCCTTTGTTTGTGAAGAATAGGATTGTGTCATGTGTTGATGCTGTGAAGATTTGTTTTACAAAGTCTTCTTCTCTTGTTGCCATTCCTGTTATTCCTTTTCCTCCTCTTTTTTGACTTTTGTATGTGTCTATTGGCATTCTTTTTATGTATCCAAAGTGTGTTAGGGCTACTACGCATTGTTCTTCTTTTATTAGGTCTTCAATGTCTATTTCTCCTTCTGCTGCTACAATTTTTGTTTTTCTTTCGTCTCCAAATTTGTCCCTTATTTCTATTAGTTCTTCTTTTATTATTTCAAATACTAGTCTTTCGCTGTTTAGTATTTCTTTTAGGTGTGCTATTAGTTCCATTAATTGGTTGTATTCTTCTTCTATTTTTTCACGTTGCAATCCTGATAGTGTTTTTAGTCTCATGTCTAGGATTGCTTGGGCTTGTATGTCAGTTAGTCCAAATCTTTCCATTAATCTTTCTTTTGGGTCATCATAAGATGAACGTATTATGTTGATTACTTCGTCTATGTTGTCTAAGGCTATTTTTAATCCTTCTAAGATGTGGGCTCTTGCTAGTGCTTTGTCTAACTCGAATTGTGTTCTTCTTAGGATTACATCTTTTCTGTGGTCTATGTAGCAGTCTATGCATTGGCGTAATGTTAGGATTTTTGGTTCTCCGTTTACTAATGCTAACATTATTATTCCGAATGTTGTTTGCATTTGTGTGTGCTTGAATAGTTGGTTTAGTACTACTTGTGGGTTTGCGTCTCTTTTTAGTTCTATTACTACTCTTACTCTGTCTTTTCTGTCTGATTCGTCTCTACATTCTGATATTCCTTCTACTTTTCTTTCTTTTGATAGGTCTGAAATAGCTTTTATTAGGTTTGCTTTGTTTACTTGGTATGGTAATGATGATACAATTATTCTTTGTCTTCCTCCACTCATTTCTTCTATTTCTGTTTCTGCTCTTAAGGTGATTTTTCCTCTTCCTGTTTTGTATGCTTGCTTAATTCCCTCTATCCCTAAGATTATACCCTCTGTTGGGAAGTCTGGCCCTTTTATTACTTGCATTAGATCTTCGTCTGTTACTTCGTCTTCATCTATTATTTTGATTATTCCATTTATTACTTCTGTTAGATTGTGTGGTGGTATGTTTGTTGCCATTCCTACTGCTATTCCTGATGAACCGTTTATTAGTAATGATGGTATTTTTGCTGGCAATACTTGTGGTTCTTGCAATCTGTCGTCATAGTTTGGCATGAAGTCTACTGTGTTTTTTTCGATGTCTGTTAGCATGTGTTCTGAGATTTTTGCCATTCTTGCTTCTGTATACCTCATTGCTGCTGCTCCGTCTCCATCTATTGAACCGAAGTTTCCGTGTCCGTCTATTAACATGTATCTCATTGAAAAGTCTTGAGCTAGTCTTACCATTGCGTCATATACTGATGAGTCTCCATGTGGATGGTAACGTCCAAGTACTGATCCTACTGTGTTTGCACATTTTCTGTATGGCTTGTCTGATGTTATTCCGTCTTCATGCATTGCATATAGTATTCTTCTATGTACTGGTTTTAATCCGTCTCTTACGTCTGGAAGTGCTCTTGATACGATTACGCTCATGGCATAGTCTATGTATGCTGTTCTCATTTCTTTTTCTATGTCTCGTTCTATGATTTTTCCGTCCATTCTTTGTGGTGTTTCTTCCATTTTTCTCTCTTCCTTTCTGTTTTGTGTGCTTTGTAATTTTTTGTCTTTTTTGTTTTGGTTTCTTGTTTCCGTAAGTTTTTTTCTTCTTTTGTATTATACTAAAACATTTTTGTTTTTGCAAGTGATTTTTGTTAATAAACTTAAAAAGCTAGGATTTAGGGACGGCCCCAAAATCCTAGTTTTTGAAACAGTTTATTATTAAGTTTACTCCGTCTATGAACCCTTGTTTATAGTATTCTTTGTTGTACTGTGCTATTTTTATGCTATAATTTTCTTCTATTCTATCAAATGCTTTTGTTAGCATTTCTGGGTTTGGTACTTCAGATAATAGCTTTTCTATATTTATTTGTTTTATTTGGTCTTTTATTTTTTTGTTTGCTTGTTTTATTTTTTCGTCTAAGAGTTTTTCTTCTGCTTGGTATATTATTTCTAACATATCTTTGTATTTTATGTTTTCTTCCATTTTTAATCTCATTCCTTTCTAATGACAAGTTTAATTATATTTTTTTTGATTTTGATTAGTAAACAACTTCTACACTTTCAAAGTATAATTGCTTTTTACTTTTGTTATTTATTTTTTACGGATTTTTGCTGATTTTTTATATATTCTTCTTTTTTATTTTGAATGTTTTTGTTGTTTTTTATTCTGTTTTTTGTTTATTTTTTATAAATATTTTTTTATTTTTGTCTTACAAATAAATATAAAAGATAATGATTAAAATATTTTACCTTTTAAATTCTTTTTCATTTTTTTCTTTGTTGACTAGTGAAATGATTTATGTTATAGAAAATTGTAGCTTTTTCTTATAATATAGTAATAGTAGGCTTATTAATATTCTCTAACTTTTGATGTGTTGTATTCAGCTCTCGTTTAATTGTTTGTCTACTAAATTTACTTTAGCAAATTTGTTAGAATGTGTTTTTCTTGTATTAGGTAAAATCTTTGATTTTACCTATACAAGAAAAAAGGGGCATGATTAAGATACTTTGCCTTTTAGATTATTTACATATCCCCGTCTTTGTTCGCCCGCGAAAATTGCAAAGCAATTTTCTGTGGAACGCTTTCTATTATAGGAAATTCAGAGAACTTTCCATAATAGAAAAAAAGGATTTTGTGCTATAAGTGCACTTAAATCCTTTTTTATTCTACTTTTTTCCTAATGTAATTGTATTGTTGAAAGTTTTTCTTGCATATAGTATTTATTTTTTCTATTTATTTTTCGTTTATCTTAATTTAAAAACTTTTTTGTTGGATTTTTTTCAATATTAATTTTACCATAAAGCTGGGCGACAACCTGCACTTGAATTTCTTTCAGTTGTATAAAAGTTGTGATGATATGAAGCTGGTGCATTACCTCCAAAACTACTAAAAGAACCTCCTCTAAATACGCATGCCTTACTATTATCTGAGTTATTTCTTTCTAATGTCCATTCTTCAATATTTCCTGCTAAATCGTATATATTTAATGCACTATTTCTATTAGCTGCTCCCGTTGTTAATATTACACCAATATCTGCTTTTGTTGTATAACTGCTTAATATTGTATTCCATGTATTATTCTTTGTTTCTAAATATTTTCCTCTTGTTACTTCAAATATTGAATAATAGTAATTTCCCCAAGAAGAAGAATCTGTTTTTAATTCTTTTTGTGTTTTTATGTTTTTTGTTTCAATAAACTTCATTATCAGATCCCATTGTATTCCAAACATTAGACTTGCTTGTCTTCCTCCTGTTGACAATTGTTTTGCTAAAGTTTGAGCTTCTGAACATATAATATAATTATATGGTATCAAATCTTGTTTTATATATGGTGTCTCTGAAATACCTGAGTTTGAATTTCTTGTACTTGTAGAAATTGTTCCTATTTCATATCTACCAATATAAAATCCTCCATTTATAAATACACTTTCTAACATGTTATTTTTCCAATTATTGTATGCTTGAGCACTTTCAAACCCATGTTGTTCTTTTGAATAAAATGTATCTGTATGTGAACTATCTCTATAATCACTTGCATAATTTTGCATTGCAGTTTCTATTGCAGTATAGTCTGTGCTTGTGGTTGTAGCTGTATAAATTGATTTTGGCACTTCTATCCATACCCATTCATTGTCATTACTATCTCTTATTACCAATCCTGTATCTAGACTTGTTCCATTAACTGGAGTTGCTCCTGTTGGCAAAAATGGTTTTGTATCTGCTGTTGATGGTAAAGTTGGTGTTTCTTCTGTTGTTCCACCACCTGTGATATTGTTTCCTGTTGTGTTTCCATCTTCTGTGTTGTTTCCCCCTGTTGTATTATTTCCTGTTGTATTTCCATCTCCTGTTGAAGTTTTCCCAATATAGTCATTTAGTTTTCCTTCTATTAAATATCCTGCATCTGTGTGTACTGCTCCTGTTTCCTTATTTACTTGGTCCTCTTTACTTATTACTTTATTATTTTTTATTTCTTCTATTACATCTTCTAAAGTTGGATTTCTATGTTTTTGTTCTGCTTTTATAATAGCTAACTCTATTTGTTCTTCTAATGCTGCTAATTCAGTTAGTTCTTTTGCTGTTTTTGCTTCTTTTATTAGCCCTTTTTCTCCTGTTAATCCTGATATTGTTACTCCTGCTAATATTAGTAAAATTATTACCGTAATAACAAGTGCTACTAGTGTTATTCCATTTACTTCTTTTATCTTGTAAATCCCCTTTTGTTCTTTTTTTTGTTTCATATTTTCTCCTCCTTTGTTTCTATTTTTAGATTTTACTTGATTTTTTATAATACTATAATGTCTTTTTATTTAATTATTTCCATTTTTGCGAATAGTATTCTTTTGTTTTTTATGGTATTTGCTTATTAATATTCTTTTTTACTATTTTTTAAAATAGCTAATAATATATGTAAAAATTATACTCTAAGCTCTTGATTTTTGCAATAGATTTTGTGATTTTTTTATACTTTTAGCATACTTTTAAATTGCTCTATTAGTATATTAGGTTATGTTACTCTTTATTGTATAATAAAATATAAGGAGGATTTTTTAATGAATATTAATATACCTTGTAATAATGTACCTAATAATTTAGAAATTGGAGAAAGAATTAGAAAAATACGTGAAAATCTTAAAATGAATAGGGAATTTTTTTCAGAAATGATTGATATATCCGATGTATTTTTAGGCCAAATAGAAAGAGGTGAACGTTCTCTAAGTTTAAGAACTTTGTTTCGTATTGTTTCTTTTACAGGTTGTTCCACTGATTATGTTTTGTTTGGAGATACAAGTAATAATTATACAATTCATAAAATTAATAGAATTTTAGCTAATAGTTCAGATGCTAATATTGATTATTTTTATGAACTTATTAATTGTTCTAATATATTTTTTAAAACTTATAAAGGTAATTAAACTTAGATAAAAAGACTTCATTTTAAAGAAGTCTTTATGTTTTATTTTTAAATTTTAACTTTATACTTATTTTTGTAATTTTCTTATTAATTCACATTATTTTACAATTCTTTAAAACATACATCTTCCTCTTTTATATTATTTTAGTTTTTCTGCCAATTCTATTTGTTCTTGCATTAGATTAAAATCTTGTCCATTATTTTTAATTAAATTATGCAATATGTCTATTCTTTTAATGTCATTTATTGTTTTTTCTATTGGTACTAAATTGCTCATTTGTTTTTGTATATTTTTATATGCTTTTTGCATTCCATCAAAATTTTGATTTTCGAAGTTTTCTTTCCATTTATCAATATATTTATTTGCATTTTCAATTGCTTCATACTGGTCTTTAAATATTTTTTCTATATTTTTCTCTACATTATTTAATAAAATGTTTTTTCCTTGCTTTATAGTACTTGCTACTGTATTATTAATTAATCCTGCTTGGTTTGTTTTATTTATAATTGTATTTAATAAAGACGATATTCCATCTATTAATCCTCCAGATTGAATTGCTCTTTGCATTTGTGAAACATTTTCAAAATTTCCTGTTACAATTCCAATTGCACTTTTCCCTAAATCTATAGCATCTTCTATAGTTTTATTAATCCCTTCTTTTAATCCATATTTAAATAAATTGTCTTTAATATTTATAACTTGATCTTCTAAAAATTCTGGTAAAACTGCCCTTATTCCTATGTCAATTGCTGTATTAATTGTTTTTCCTAGTGTTGTTTCTAAAAACTCTTTTTGAGTTTTTTCATTTACTAAACTATTTTCCAAATTTATTGTACTGTTTCTTTTTATATTATTAATTTCCATTTAAATTCCTTCTTTCTTTGTATATTTTTTGATTGGTATATATATATTCTATTTCTAACTTCTTTGATATATTTAGTTTTTTATATTTATTAATTGTATTTTGTTTTATTGTATATTTAATTATTAAGTATTATATATTTTTTAATTTTATAATAAATAATATATTTTATCCTTATTTTTTATATTTTATTTATTAAAATATTAAACTCATATTTATTTTATAGATAGTTTTCTTATCTTTTTATTAGTTTATATTTATAAAATTCTATTGTTTTTTACATTTCTATTTGCCTTTTTCTTTTATATATGTAAACAAGTTCTGTTGATTGTTTTGCTTTTTTCTATTCTTCTCTTTGTCTTTATTGCCTAGTCTTTTCTTTGTTTTTATTTTTCTTATTTGCATTCTTTTTCCTCTCTTTTATCGCTTTATGTTTGTAACTATTTTTCTTCTTTATAATCTTTGCTACTTTTTTCTTTTCTAACTTTTACTTTCTTCTGTTTTTTTTATATTTCTATTATGTTCTTGTCCTTATTTTATATTATTTTTGATTATATTTATTTTTCATTTTATTTTATTTTTTTGTTCTATTCTTTTCTATTCTTATTTATTATTTATTATTTATTTTATTTGTATTGTATTTTTTATACTTATTACTTTCTTATTATTTTTGTTATTTATTATTACTATTATTGTTTTTATTTTATTTAGATTTTTTATTCTTTTTATATCTATATTATTTTTTATTTATTTTTATTTTTTGTACTATTTATTATTAAATCTTTTTTTATTTATAAATATATGCATTATTATTTTATTTTTTTATTAGTTATTTTCTTGAATTTATTTTTTATTTTATCTTTTTTTATAATTATATATATTATTTATTTTTTATTTTATTGTTAAAATACTTTTTTACTAAAATCATATTTCATTTATCCACAATCTTTCTAGTTTTTGTTGATTAATCTTTTTTAGATTACTGTTTTCTTTTAATTGTTTCTCCTCTTTTTTCTTCGATATATGTAAACAAGTTCTGTTGATTGTTTTGCTTTTTTTTATTCTTCTCTTTGTCTTTATTGCCTAATCTTTTCTTTGTTTTTATTTTTCTTATTTGCTTTCTTTTTCCTCTCTTTTATCGCTTTATGTTTGTAACTATTTCTCTTCTTTATAATCTTTGCTACTTTTTTCTTTTCTAATTTTTACTTTTCTTCTTAGTCTTTTTATATTTCTATACTGTTTTTGTCTTTCTTTTATATTATTTTTTGATTATAT
>CAOKGO010000051.1 GCA_948468045.1 uncultured Clostridium sp.
GAATATCCTTAATTAATTGAAAACGATAATCGTGAACTTTTGAGGTTTTAGAATGAAGTGTTAATATAAATCAAGAACAACTAGATGATTATATTACAACTTTTAACAAAGAATTTGAAATAGAATTTTATGAATTATTTTCAGAAAATGTGAACCAAAACGAAGAAGAAATTGAAATAAAATTGAACAAAGAAAAACAAAAACTAATTAGATTAGTAGCTGTGAAAACTGATAAAAAATTTTCAAAATCTAAAAAAGAAAATTATAAAATTGGTGCAGTAATAAGTTATCAAAAATAAAAAAATTAGAGGAAAAATTCAAAGTAAATGCAATTTTTGTACCCCCATACACTTCCTAACAAGCACTGAATTTTTCCTCCTAGTCAAAATTCAAATTTTGGGACTAAGTCCCAAGCCCTTTATAATGTAAAAACAAAAGAGAATATAAATTTTCTTTAAAATATTATAAAAATTAAATATTATTGTTGAAAATGCTGTAAAAATTTGTTATTATCTTGTATAAGAAATTAAAGAAAAAGAGGTAAATAATTTGCAATATATTGGCAAAATTAATATAGAAAATTTTAATAGAATTTCAGATAAAAAATTAATCACAGATGAAGTTATTTTAACAGACAAACAGAGAGAACATATTGCTGAAAGACATCAAGAAGTCTTGCAAAAATATGAGAAATATTTTACTGAAATTATTGAAAAACCAGATTATATTTTAAAGGATAATGCAAGAGAAAATACAGCATTAATTTTGAAAACAATAATAGAAAAAGACAGAAGTCAAAATGTTATAGGAAGAGTTAATTTAGTTTTAAGGTTAGCTGTTGAAGGTGATGATATAAATAATAAAAATTCTATTATTACTTGTATTCCAATTGGAAAAAATAGACTTCAATCTTATATAAATAATGGAAAAATTATTTGGCAAAAACTAGACAAAAATGAATAATTATTGTATAATTAAAGTACAATATAAGTAGGTTATTTGAGGTGGTAAAATGTTGCAACCACACACCCTAGTGGTCAAAAGAGATGTAGGAATGGCGACTCCTACCAAATAACCAACAGTTAAAAGGAGCTATGGAAACATAGTTCCTTTTAGTTAAAACAATTCTAGTTGAATTTTATATAAAAAAGTTGTATAATGTTTACAAATCTAAAAAGATTTGTAGCAACTATTAACTTATTTGCATGGGAGGTTATTATGGAAGAACGGGTTGAAATAAAAAGCATTTTTAAGTCAAATAATCCAGAAGAACTTATAGTATTTAAAGCAGACTCTTCAGAGGATGAAATACGGTTTTGGTTTAATGATGAGCAATATGTTTCAGTAAAAGATAATTACAATGGAACATTTTCAATTAATTATGGAGAAAATAAAAAGGAGCAAAATGATATAAAAAACGAAAATAAATTATTAATAATTAAGGAGAATTTAGAAGAATATTTCAAATCCCTTTTCTTTGATTTGGATAAAGTTGAAATATTTGGTTTTTCTATCATTTTCATTCTTTTATTATCCATTATATGCAATATTCTTGTTTGCTTGTTGATTATTCATTGTATGAGGTTTATTATGGAAATTATAGCTATATTAACTATATATAAGAATAAACCTATATCGTTAAAAAGTAAGCATTCTGCTGAACATATGATGTGCAACTTTCTTGAAGAAAAGAAAAGATTACCTAAAGACATATCAGAGATTAAAAATATCTCACGATTTACAGATGACTGTGGTAGCCGAAAAATAACCATAGGTTATATATCTGATTTTATTCAAAATGTGTTTATATCATTAATATCAGTTTGTATTGGAAGTTATATAACTCAGAGCAGCAAAAATGATATGCTAGTATTTATATTTATTTACATTGTTATAGGTTTTATTGTTTGGATTCTAAAGAAAAGTAATAAGTTATATTTCATAATCAAACCAGTAAACAAAATATTAAACAATCTTGTTCAATGTTGTAATACAACAAGAAAGGTTGAAGATAATGATATAGTATTAGCATACTATGTAGCGAAAGAATGGATGAAGATAGTTTACCCTGAGTTTTATAACGAAGATGAAGATACCTTTTATGAATGTGATGAAAGTTAGTAATTAAGAAGTATTCAGACTTATACTCATTAAAATTATACAGCCATTGTTAAAACATTTGGCTGTATTTTCTTATATTTACTAAAATTTGAATTATTAAAATGTAAAAATGTTAAAAATATCTATCTAATTACTCTTAATATTAAAAATTTAATTTTAGAATATACATTTTATAAAACATATGTTAAAATATATATAACAGTTGATTAGTCAATTATTTTTTCTAAGCAAAATGTGGGAGGAACACTATGAAAAATAGGTATATTTTTCGCAAATAACCTCCTAAAACGCTCCAAATTATCACAACTTACGAACTTATAAAGGTTTCGTAAGTTTTTTATTTTGGTTCATTGTTAATAGTTGGGGTAAAACATCTGTAAAGTGTTTTGCACTAGCTATTTGATTGGTTTGAAAAAGACTTATGAAAAATGGCTCAAAATAAGCATTTTTGCACAACTAAAATAAACCAATATTCGTGATTAGTAATTTATGGTATTAAAATGTTGTTGATATTTTAATTTGCCATTAATAAAATTCTTGCTTTGCTGATACCACAAGTGGTGGTAATAGCCTTGATACAGTGATAACTGACACATATGCATCTTTTGCAATATCTTTCATTGATTGTTTTGTTTTTAATCTATCTACAATAAATTCGGTTACTCTTGTTGTTTTTCTTGCTCGTTTAGGTAAAAAGCGAGCTTTTTCATATTATAGGAAAGTTTTCCGAACTTCCTATAATATAAAGCATTCCACAGAAAATTGCTTTGCAATTTTCGCGGACGAACAAAGACGGGGCATGTAAATAATCTAAAAGGTCATAAAATTTCAATCATGCCCCTTTTGTTCTAAAATATTTTTCTACACTCTTGCACACTGATATCTATGATTTCTATACGACAATAGAGTTGTCTTAAATCGTATAGGTACATCATTAATAATTTGAATTCTGTAATATTTAATTTTATCAAGAGAAGCCAAACGAGATTGATTTATAGACTCATATCACAAATAGAAATTACTAGAGATAGTAACTATAACATTGATATTAAAAATATAAAATTTACTGATGAATTTATAACAAAAAGTAGCAATGAGTTTATCAAATACTTATATATTGTTTTAAAAAATGTTATGTTGGGATCAAATAAAAACTGATATTAATATTTTATCTAAGCACTAGAAAGATTTTAAAATGATTGGTAATGGACTTAATGCTGTATCAAGAGACACTCATAGATATGGATTCATTAATGAACGTGATTTAAATCGCTATCTATTGTGGTTGAACGACATATGTGAAGATATAAAATTTAATTTAGATATTAATTAAATTTAATTTAAAGAATTCAAATAGAAATATCTAATTTTCTTTTACGAATCATTGTCGAACTATGGCAATTAAAACCATTATATAGTATAATATTTATGAAAAAAACGTTTGAACAATAACAAATTGAGTGAAGACTAAATTTATGTAAGGAGTAGTGAAAAATGAAAACAACTAACTTGTCAAAAATTAGAAGAGATAAGATGTTAAAGACAATAACTGAAATTAAAAAAAATATTTCTGATGAAGAAACTTTAGCAAACTTATCAATGATAGAAAATGAATTGACAAAAAAGAAATATGGTCTTATTTGGGAAGAACACGAAGAACGTGTTGATAAAGAGTTAGAAACGCAAATACCTACTTTTGAAGAATTAAAAGATAAAGAAATAAAATCTAATCCTAATGACACATTTAATTTTTTACTTGAGGGTGATAACTTACATAGTCTTTATCTTTTAGAAAAAACTCATAAAGGTAAAATAGATGTTATATATATTGATCCACCATATAATACTGGAAGCAATGCTTTTATTTATAATGACAAAATAATTGATGATGAAGATGGGTACAAGCATTCAAAGTGGTTATCCTTTATGGAAAAAAGATTAAAAATTGCAAAAGAATTATTAAGTGATACAGGTTTAATATTTATTTCTATTGATGATAATGAAATATCACAGTTAAAATTGTTATGTGATGATATTTTTAATGAATCAAATAGAATTTCAACACATCATGTACAGGTAAGATATGCCGAAAAATCATTAGCAGATGGAAAACCGGTGAAACCTGTTATGGAATATGTATTAATTTATGCAAAAGATATAACACAAAACAAGTTAAATCTTCCCAAAGAGGAATATACTGATTCTAGTTTTATTTATAGAATTAACGAATTATCAAAAGGAACATCAATTAAAAATTCTGATGGTACTGAAATGATTGTGTTTAAAAAAGATGAATGGGAAATAATTAAGGAAGAAATATCCAATATTAATTTACTTAAAGAAACTTGGGTATCGGGAACTATTTATTCTAAAATGTCATATGGGCAAGTTGTTAGAAAATATATAGAACCTAGATATAATTTAGACGGATTAGGAAATTTATATAAAGTAATTGGTCGTGGAGATGATGGCCTTGGATATAGATATTATGTGGGTCCTTCTAAATTAGGTTCAACAAGGTGTAAAATGTATTCTGGAATGCCCGTAGAAAGAGTAAAAGAAATAAATTCTGATAATGGTTCATTCCGTGAAGTCCCTATATCAAATATGATGAATTTTGCACCAGACTTTGGCAATATTCGCCACGAAGGAAATATGCCATTTAATAGTGGCAAAAAGCCTGTAAAAATGTTGAAAGAATTAATTAACTATCATACTAATAAAAATGCAATTATATTGGACTTCTTTGCTGGTTCTGGAAGTACAGCACAAGCAGTCTTAGAATTAAATAATATAGACAATGGTAATAGGAAATACATTCTTTGTACTAATAATGAAAGTAAAATTTGTGAAGATATAACTTATAATAGAATTAAAAATGTAATAAATGGCTATGGTAAATACTCTCCTTGCCTTTCTAATTTAAAGTATTATAGATGTACATATATCCCTAGAATAAATACAGAACAAGAAAATTTACATAATAATTTGTTAGTAAATATTAAAAATCTTATTCAATTAGAAAATGGAATTGAAATAGATGATAAAAAAATAAGAATTTATTTAGATGAAGATGAATTAGATAAATTTAGTATTAATCAAAATGAATTATGCGAATGTGAGAAAATTTATATATCGAGTGATATATTACTTACAACAGAACAAGAAAAAATATTTGAGGATAATAATATTGAAGTATATATCATACCTGAATATTATTTTGAAGATGAGATTATGGAGGTAATGTAATGCAAGGAATAAAATTAAAAGAATTTCAAATAGATATAGTAAATAAATTACTTGATGCTACTTCAGTTGGAATTAAGAAAGAAGTTCTAGTACAAGCCCCAACAGGAAGTGGCAAAACAATTATTTTAGTATCGTATATTGAAGAATATTTAAAAGAAAATAGTAAAACTATATTTGTATGGCTAACTCCAGGAAAAGGAGATTTAGAAGAACAAAGTAGGAAAAAAATGATAAAATTTTTACCTCATCATAATACAAAGAATATTCAGGATGTATTATTGCAAGGTTTTGATGTAAAAGATACGGCTTTTATAAATTGGGAAACTATTACTAAAAAAGGAAATAATGCTTTAAGGGAGACAGAAAGAAAAAATCTTTATGAAAGAATTCATGAAGCACATAATAAGGGTTACAAATTTATTGTAGTTGTTGATGAAGAACATTTAAACAAAACAGTTAAAGCAGAAGCAATTATTGAATATATGAACCCTGAATATATAGTTCGTGTCAGTGCTACTACTAAATCAAATAAAGAAGCTGAATTTATTAAAATAGATGAATTAGAAGTAATTAATGCTGGCCTTATTACAAGAGCATTATATATCAATGAAAATGTTTCTAATCAGACTACTTTATCAAATGAACACAAATACTTACTTGATTTGGCAATTAATAAAAGAAAAGCAATTAAAGAAGAATATATGAAACTTAATGTTCAAGTTAATCCATTAATAATTATTCAAGTACCTAGTAAATCAGATGATTTAATTAAACAAATTGAAAAAATACTTGAGGAAAGAAATTATACTTATGATAGACAAAATTTAGCAATTTGGCTATCTGAAAGAAAAGAAAATACTGATAATATAGAAAATAATGAAGCATTGTCTTCTATTCTTATAATGAAACAAGCTATATCTACTGGTTGGGATTGTCCTAGAGCAAAAATACTTGTAAAACTTCGTGATAATATGAGTGAAGACTTTGAAACACAAACCATTGGAAGAATTAGAAGAATGCCTCAAGCACATCACTATGACAATGTTTTACTAGATAATTGTTATCTTTATACTTTTGATGAAAAGTATGAACAATCAGTTAAGCAAGAATTAGGTTCTAATGCTCATGACACAAAAATAATATTTTTGAAAAATGAATATAAAACTCTAACTTTAAAAAAATTAACATTTGATAACAACTTTGATGGTTTTGGTGAAAGAGAAACATTTAATATTTTACATGGTTTTTATGTTGATAAGTATAAATTAAGCTCTAAAAAGAAAGATAATAAGACTATATTAGAGGCCAATGACTATGTTTTTAAAGATACAATAGATAATTATATTATTCAAGATAAGATAGTTAGAATTAATTCTGATGAATTAGAAAATGCTAATAGAATCAAAGTTCAATCAGAAGTTAGTACAAATAAAAATGGTTTTGAATTAAGACATTCAATAAATGAAATAGCATCTAAAATAGGAATGAGTTATAGTAAAACAAGATTAATACTAGAAAGAATGTTTTGGAAACAAAAACTATTTAGTAAAAAGTTTGTGGATTTAACAATAACAGAATTTTATGCTTTCGTAATTAACAACGAGAGTACTTTAAAACACGATTTTCAAGAAGCAGTATCTCAAAAAGCAAGACAAATGAAAATGAAATTTGAAGAATTAAAAGAACTAGATTGGAAAGCACCAGAAATGGATTATATTAAGTATGATTCTAAAATGAAAGATACAACAATATATGAAAAATCAATTTATATGAATTATCCAAATAGCACAGTAAAATCAAAAAGTGAGAGAATGTTTGAATTCTTTTGTGAAAACAATGATAATATTAAATGGTTTTATAAAAATGGTGAGTCATCAAATGATTATTTTTCTATAGTATATGTTGATGCCGTAAATCATAAATGGCACTTCTACCCTGACTTTATTGTTTGTGATAAAGATAATAGAATATGGATTATCGAAACAAAAGGTGGGGAAAATTCTGATGGTCAATCTAAAAACATTGATATTAAAGTAGAAAATAAGTTTGAAGCATTAAAGGAATATGCTAAGAAATACAATGTTAATTGGGGATTTGTTAGAGATTATGATAAAAATGAGCAATTATATCTATGTAATACTGAATATACAGAAGATATGGAAAATGATAATTGGAAATTGTTATATGATGTTTTTTAGGGGGAAATTAATTTGAAACAAGAAAAAACTAATGAAATGAATGAAGAAAAATCAAAAAATCGAATAATTGTTTTTTTCCTCGTTTCAATTGGATATTAAGCTGAACAATTGTCATTTGAAGATAATTTTACGTTAAAGCTTGGAAAAAATACCATAAAAAAGAAAGATTACATTTTTGGTAGATTAGATTATTGCTGTAAAAGATAACAAAACTTTTTCAAAATCAAAGAAAGAAAATTATAAAATAGGTGCAGTAATAAGTAACCAAAAATAAAAAATTAAAGGAAAAATTCAAATTAAAAGTGATTTTTGTACCCCTATATATTTCCGAACAAGCACTGAAGTTTTCCTCCCTAGTCAAAATTCAAAGTATGGGACTAAGTCCCAAGCCCTTTATAAAATAATGAAGAATAATTATATCAATTTTTAGAGTTTCACTTGATATTTAATTGATTTTATAGTACTATATTAGCATAGTCAATAACAATAATTACAAGGGTGATTACTTATTTGCTATTAAATATTATTCATAAACAATTAGGATTCATTAATTAAAAAACAAATTTAGGAGACATATATTTATGGAAGAAAAAAAGAAGCGATAGAGAAACAATTATTTTCTACTTCAAATGAATATGAAATAAATCAAATTTGCTCTATATTAACAGAAAATAATATTTCTTTTATTAGAAAAAATGATGGTAGTGGATCCTATATGAATTTATATATGGGACAATCTATTCAAGAAAAGAGAATTTTTGTAAGTAAAAAAGATTATGATAAATCAATTCAACTAATATCTCCATTTATATCTAATGAAATAAATTTGGAAGAAGATATAAATGAAGAGAAACAATTAGATAATGATAGTAGTAGAAATAAATATACATTAATAAGACGTTGCTTAGGATTTTTAATTTTAGGAATGCCTATATTAGCAATCATATTAGTAATAATGATGTCTTTAATACACAGTTAAATATAGGGGGAATGGAATTTTGAAGAAAAATTTTTTTATAACAGTTATTTTGTTTTTGAGTAGTTCAGTATTACAATTATTGTTAAATATTATAATCAATGAGCAAATCATATCAAGAATTTTATATGGTGTGGATTATAACACATATTTTATGAATTATTATAGTGGGAAAGGTGGTTTACTAGGATTAATTTCTAGAAATAAAATGCCATATGAATGGATATTTTCACTTTCTAAATTTGTAATAGCAATGTTATGTGTTATTATAATATTCTTAATAATAAAGAAATTAAAGGCAAAATATACTGTAACAAAAAAAGAATTTATAATTATTATGAGTTTGTTTTCAATTTTATCTTTATATAATGTTATTTTATATATTATTAAAATTTATAATATTCCGCCAATAAAGTTCTTTACTTTACCAGTTTTATTTATAGTTTCAACATATGTCGGTATTTATAAAAATATGTATTTAAAAGATAATAACAAGAATAATAATTGAAAATATTATTATATACAGTTGATAAGTCAATTATTTTTTCTAAGCAAAATGTGGGAGGAACACTATTAAAAATAGGCAAATTTTTTGCAAATAACCTCCAAAAACGCTCCAAATTATCACAACTTACGAACTATAAAGAGTTTCGTAAGTTTTTTATTTTTAGTTCAATGTCATATGAAATAAAAAAAGGATGTGAAATCATGGAAGAAGATAAATTAGCAATTCAAAATGAATTGACTATCGAAGATATAAAAAACTTAATATACACAATAAGAGGTAAACAGGTTATGCTAGATAGTGACGTAGCTATGTTATATCATTACCAAACTAAAAATGTAAATAAAGCCGTAAAAAGAAATATTGATAGATTTCCAGAAGATTTTTGTTTTCAACTTACTAAGGATGAAATGGATAAAATGTGGTTCCAAAATGGAACCACATCAAAGGGAGAAAATAATAAATATAGGAGTGACAAATATTTGCCTTATGCATTTACAGAGCAAGGAATAGCAATGTTATCAGGAGTATTAAAAAACGATATTGCAATAGATGTAAGTATAAATATTATGCGAGCATTTATAGAAATGAGAAAGTTTATAAATACTAATAAAAATTTATTTGAAAAAGTAATTAACATTGAAAATAAAATGGACAAAAAGTTCATTGGACAAGACAAGAAATTCGATATAATATTTGATCAATTGCAACTTGAAGAAAACATAAAGCAAAGAATATTTTTTGATGGTCAAATATATGATGCATATAGTATCATTGTAGATATTATAAAAAAGGCAAATAACAAAATTTTAATTATAGACAATTATATTGATGACAGTGTTTTGAAAATGTTAGCTAAAAAGAAAAACAATGTAGAAGTTATTATTCTAACATCTGATAAAAGTAATATTGATAATTTAGATATAAAAAAATTCAATAAAGAATATCCTATTCTTAAAGTTGCTAAAACAAACAAATTTCATGATAGGTTTATAGTAATAGATAACAAGGAAATGTATCATTTAGGTGCTTCTATAAAGGATTTAGGAAAGAAATGCTTTGGAATTAATAAGATAGAAGATATGGAAATTATAAAAAAGATTATTAATTTAAAGAGACTATCGTAAAAGTTGTGTAAATCGGATTTCCTTCCGATTGATAACTT
>CAOKGO010000052.1 GCA_948468045.1 uncultured Clostridium sp.
TATTCCAAAGTATATATTTTTAAATAAAGTGTGACATATGTTTGACAAACCAACACACTTCGGTGTATTTTTTTCTAAAAATGGTTGATAAATTGCGATTTTTAATATAGAATGAAAATAATTATTAAAATAAAGGAGATGTTGTTTAAGTATGAAAATTTATTTAATAAGACATAGTGAATCTATAGATGATATAGAAAATTGCTATGGGGGAATTGCAGATTTTGATTTGACCGAAAATGGAAAAGATAAAGTAAAAGAAAGTAGAAAAGAGATAGATAACTATGGAATAGAAAAAATATATACAAGTCCATATAAAAGAGCATATCAAACAGCACAGATACTTAATGAAAATATGAAAGTAGAGATAAAAGTTGTTGATGATATAAGAGAATTAAATTCTCATGGTATTAGGTCTGGCGTAAATAAAGAGATTGCTAAAAATATATTTTCTTATGTATTTCAAAAAGAAGAGTATAAAGATACAGGATATTATTTAGGTAAAACATTTTTGGGCGGAGAAGATATTGAAGAATTTGATAAAAGAGTAAAAGAAGCAATTAATTTTATAATAAGAGATAGTCAAGGATTAGATTCAATTGCAATAGTGACACATGGAGGAGTACATAGAAGTATATTTAAAAATATATTAAATATAAATAAAAAAATAGAAGAAATAGATGATGTAGCAACTACAATATTAGAGTATAACAATGGTAAATTTGAAATCATAGAAACTAAAGGAATAAAATTTGGAGAAGATATAAAATAGATGTGATTAGAACAATAGAATACATTTGAATATTAAATTATATTGGGGGGAAAAATGAATAAATATAATAATATAATGATAACAGGTACAATTACGACTGCAGGAGAAGAAAGTTTAAAAATATATCAGATTTTAGTAGAGGAATTATCACAATATGCAAGTAACATATATTCTCCGATTGATACAATTAAATTTAAAGGGAGTAATGAAGAAATGTATGTACGAGCAATGAAAATATTACAAAGTACAGATTTAGTAATTGCAGAAATGAGTAGTCCATCCACAGGACAAGGAATGGAATTACAAGAAGCAGTAAGATTGAATATTCCAATAATTATAATAGCTAAAAAAGGAAGCAAAATATCTAGTACCGTTTTAGGTTCAGGAAAAATAAAAAAAGTAGTTTCTTATGATGAAAAAGAAGAAATAAAAGGTAAATTTGAAGATATATTTAATTATTAATATCTAGAAATGAAATTAATAATTAAAAAAATAATAGTAATATAAATAGAAATAAGAATATTATTTTAAGTGCCAATTGATATATTGATGTTTGTTTATTTTATTATAAATAGTAGATATTCTGTTATGTCTAATAGCATCTAATTGAAATCTAACCAAAGTAAAAATAATTTACAAAATAGCCTAAAAATTTGAAAATATTTATATTACTAAGAAGTATCAGAAGAATGCTAAAAATTATTACAATTTTAAGGCTTTAAAGTTACTTAATTAACCACAAAAAATCTTAAAAGATTTTTAGATGAAAACATGTGGAGTGTTGCTCGGTGCTATATCTAAAAGATTCGACACAATAGTTGAGTTTAATACTTTTGAGAATTTTATTAGTTTTGAGAGAAAAGGTAAAAATAAGGTTAAACGAGTTGAAAATAATAAAATTAAGGTAACGATAAAGGTTGATATGGTGTGCGGAGTAGTATAATTTGATAATAAAAATATGAATGTTTGGAGATAAAACTTAAATTTAAAGTATGTAACAATTTAATTTGTTATATGCTTTATTTTTTTGTAATATTATGCTAGAATAAAAAAGAAATTGACTTATGAAGACACAATAATAATTGGGCAATTTTTATAAAGGCAAATTTGTTTAAATATTATACTAAAAGCTAATTCATAAAAAAATTAATAACTAACAAAGTATAATATCAAAAGGAGTTGACTAATTGTGACTGAAAAAAAATTAGAAAACACTGCAATTCACTATTGGATTAATGATAATGAAGTTGGAAGTGCAATAATATTTATACACCCTGCATTTGCAAATCATACTTGTTTTGATACACAGGTAGAGTACTTTAAAGATTATAGAGTTATTACAATAGATTTAATAGGACATGGCAAATCAATAGGAAAAGGAGCAATTGAAGATACAGCTATATATATAAATCAAATTATGGAAAAAGAAAAAATTGATAAAATCAATTTAGTTGGAGTGTCTATTGGAGCAGTATTAGTTCAAGATTTTGCAAATAAATATCCAAGTAAAGTATCTTCTCTAACCTGTATAGGAGGATATGATAATAATAAATTCGATAAATGCTTACAAAAAGGCAATACAAAGCAGCAAATGAAAATGATGTTAAAGGCAATGTTTTCTATAAAAGCATTTGCTAAAGATAATAAAAAAATATCAGCATACACAGATGAAGCAAAAGAGAAATTTTATCAGATGAATTTAGAATTTAAAAAGAGTTCATTTAGATATTTTGCAACACTTCATAAATTAGTTAATAAATATAAAACACAAAAAAGAGATTATCCACTTTTAATTGGAGTTGGAGAATATGATAATGATATGGCAAAAAAAGCATCAGTTATTTGGCACAAATCAGAGTTAAATAGTGAATATGTAGAATTTTTGGGAGCAGGACATATAGTTAATATGGACACACCAGAACAATTTAATAAAGTTTTAAAAAAGGTAATTAGATAATTACAAATTATATGAAATTTCAAGATATAGTAGCGAAATAAAAGTATATTGATAAAACAACAAATCATTGTAATTAAGTAATATAAGGCAGATTATTACTGCTAGTTGCTTGATTTTATGATATATTTTTAAATATTATAAAATATAAGTATATTTCAAAAGGAATTATAGCAAAATTGAATATTACTGTATATTTTGAAAACAATATATAGTATGAATAAATTATTTTTAATGAAAAAACCTGAATTATTTCAAGGTGAAAAAAATTTGAATACAGCTAAAACATATTTTGAAGGTTGGTATTTTAAAAATACCAATAATAAAAATGGAATCTCTTTTATACCAGGAATAAATATAGAACCAAATAACAAAAAAGCATTTATACAAATAATAACAAATAATGAATCTTATTTTGTAGATTATAATATAAAAGACTTTAAATATAGTTTCGAGCCATTTTGCATTAAAATTGGAAACAATAATTTTTCTAAAAAAGGAATTTATATAGATATTAAAGATATAGCACAAAACCTTGAAGTTTATGGAAAAATTGAATATTCAAATAGTAAAAATATCAATACTAATATTCTAAATCCTAATATAATGGGACCATTTTCTTATATTCCATTTATGGAATGTAATCATGCAATACTTAGTATGCAAAATAATATAAATGGACAAATAAATATTAACAATAACAAGATTAATTTTGATAATAATGTAGGGTATATAGAAAAAGATTGGGGATGCTCTTTTCCAAAATCATATATTTGGTGTCAAGGAAATAGTTTCAAAAAAACAAATGCTAGTTTTATGCTTTCAATTGCAGATATACCTTTTAAATTATTTGATTTTACAGGTATTATATGTGTATTAATGATAGATAATAAGGAATTTAAGTTTACAACATATAATAATACCAAATTAATAAAATATAAGGTTGATAAGAATTCTTTAGATATAACATTAAAAAAAGGTTCTTACTATTTAAACATAAAATCAATATTTAACAAAGGAAATAAACTTGCAGCACCTGTAAAGGGAAAAATGTCAAAGGAAATTTTTGAAAGTATTTCATCTTTGATTACAGTAACTTTGAAAAAAGATAATACTATTATTTTTTCAGATACAAGTACAAATTGTGGACTAGAAATTGTTCAAGAATGATGAATATATAGAAGAAATAAAAAAGGAACAAAGACATGAAAAGTAATTTTTTAAATAAAACACTAAAAGGAACAAAAGTACAAATAATAACTATTTTAATATTAAGTGCAATATACTCAAAATTATTAGTATATGTGCCGATGTTTATTCAATATGCATTAGATGGTATTATAATGGAAAATGAAAAAGTAATACCAGAACTAATTAGAAATTTATTTTATTCAGATAATAAAATATCAAAAATAATAGTAATGGTGTTACTTCTAATAATAGTAAATATATTAATATTTATTGTAAATTACATAAAAAGCAAAATAGGAACAAAATTCAACTTAAAAATAAACAAAAATGTTAAAGAAATAATATTGGAACATATACCAAAGCTAGAATATATGGAATTTAGCAATATAGATAAATCAAATGTAATACAAAGAGTAAACAATGATGCCATAATATATTCAGAATTTTTCAATTCACAAATAAATTTATTTTTTGATACTATTTTTATTATTGTATTTGCAGTAATACAAACATTCCAAATAAGTAGTACAATAGGTTTAGTCATTGCAATTATATGTTTATTAATAGTAGTTTTATCAATATGGCATTATAGAAGTTCGAAACCAGTAGTAGAAGATATAGTAGAAATGAATAAAGAAGTAATAGGCAAAACCACAAATAGCATAGAAAATTCAAAAATGCTAAAAATTTTTAATAGAAAAGATAAAGAGATTGACGATTTTATAAAAATGAACAAGCAATACAAAGAAAAAGAGATTAAATTTGCAAAATTACGAGCAATATATCTTATATTAACACATTCAATAAGAAACTTCAAAGAACCATTTATATTGTTATGGGGAGGAATTTTAGTTGTAAAAGGTGAATTAACTTTAGCACAAATATCAATATTACTTAGCTATGCTACTAAAATAATGAAATATGTATATAATTCAGTAGAGAAACTATCTACAATAAACGAGTTTTTTATAGCTTATAAGAAACTTGCAAAGTTGATGGAATGTAAAGAAGATATAGAAACAAAACCAAATGTAAACTTAAGTGGAGATATTATATTTAAAAATGTAAATATAAAAATCAACAATAATACAAAATTAGAAAATCTAAATTTTACAATAAAACAAAACGAAAATATTGCTATTATAGGAGATAATGGCTCAGGAAAAACACTAATTGCAAAAACATTAATTGGATTTTATGAATATACAGGAGATATTTATATTGGAGAATATAACATAAAAGATGTAAGTAAAAAGAGTTTAAGAGACTATATAGGAGTAGTTTTACAAGATACATATTTATTTACAGATACAATTAAAAACAACATAAATATTACTAACAAAATAATAAGTAATGAAGAAATAATAGAAGTTTGTAAAGTAGTAGATATTTATAAGGACATCAAATGTTTTAATAAAAATATAGATTATGTAATAGGAAAAGGTGGCAACAATATATCTGGAGGGCAAAAACAAAGGATTGCAATTGCAAGAACTTTATTATTAGATAATAAATTTGTGATTTTTGATGATTCTTTGTCAAAATTAGATACAAATACAAAAATAACAATATTAAATAACATCATGAATTTGCAAAAGGGAACTATTATTATTTCACATGATGCAGAAGTTGTAAAAAATTGTGACAAGGTTTTATTTATAAATAACAAAACAATAACAGTATCTACACATGAGAATCTAATGAAAGAAAGCAATATATATAAAGAGATAATAGAAATTAGCCAAAATAAAATATTAAATGATGAGGAATTTTGAACATGTTAGAAGATATAATAAAAAAATATAAAAAACAAACAATTAAAGTAGCTTTTGGAAGAATTGCTACAAGTATAATGGTTGTTTTATTTATAAGCTTTATGATTATAATGGTAGAATATGCAATCCCAAGCAAAAGTATAAAATTAATAATACAATTAGGAATTATATATTTTAGTATAAATATTTTTAGAGCTGTTGCAACAATATTTGAATATATCAATCATGAGTGTTTTCAAAAAGAGATTGAGGCAGATTATAGAGAGAAATTATTTATAAAAATACAAAAGTTAAAGCAAAATGAATTGGATAAAATAAGAGTTGGAGAGATATTGGAGAACATAATAAATGATACAAAGGAATTTTCAAAATATTATACATATGGTATATGTAGGTCATATTTAGGAGGAGTATTAAGGCTAGTTGGAACTTTAGGAATATTAATCTATTTGAATATACCAATAGTAACAGTAGCGTTTTTTATGTATATAGTGGGATTTTTCATAACATATATATTTAATAAAAAATCAATTAAATTTACTAAATTAAAAAGAGAGGCAAATGCAAAAATACTTAATTGGTCAAATGAGCAAGTACAGGGCTATCAAACTATTAAATCATTAGAAATACAGGAGCAAAGATTAAAGGAATTAAAGTTACTAATTAGTAACTATGAAAGGGTAGTAAATAAGCTAGAAAAGAATATTAGAATATATACAGGTTTATATGATTTTATTATATCTTTTGTAGGAGTTGTAACAGTACTAATAGGTAGTATAAGTGTTGAAAATGGAATTTTGTCATATGGCTCATTAATAATACTTGCTAGATATATTGACCAACCAGAGGTATATGCAAAATGGATTGTAGAAGGATTTCAAATAAGAAATGTAAGTAAAATATCATTTAATAAAATAAATGATATTCTACAAAAAGAAGAGGAAAACATAGAGCTAGGAGAAGAACTAATAAATGTAAAAAATATAGAATTTGAGGGCATAAATTTTTCATATGATAAAAATTCAAATGTGCTTAATAATATATCTTTTAAAGTAAATAAAAATGAAAGTGTAGCTTTAATAGGAAGAACAGGAAGCGGGAAAACAAGTATCGTAAATCTTATTTGCAGATTTTATGAACTAGAAGATGGAACAATTAAAATAAATGGTAAAGACTACAAACAATATAGCATAAAAAGTTTAAGGAGCAAAATAGGCTATATAATGCAAAAAGTTGTAATATTTGATGGTACAATATTGGAAAATATAAATTATGCCAATAAAGAAATTTCAAAAGAAAAAATAATAGAAATATGTAAAAGATTGAATTTACATGAAAAGATAATGTCTTTAAAAGATGGTTATGAAACAAAAATTTCTAACGATACAGATGTATTTTCAGCAGGTGAAAAACAACTTTTGAATTTTACAAGAGTAATGTTAGAAGAACCAGAAATTCTAATATTAGATGAAGCAACAGCTTCACTTTCATATAAATCAGAAAAGATTATAAGAAACGCTATTGAAAAAATAACGGCTGGTAAAATTAGTTTTATTATTGCACATAGATTGTCTACTATAAAAAAGTGTGATAAAATATTATTTATAAAAGATGGCAAAATACTAGAACAAGGAAGCCATGACGAACTTATAGCTAAGCAAGGAGAATATTATAGGTTGGTTGATGCTTAATAGAATAAAGGAGGTAAGATATATCTAGCTGAAAGAGAAGTGTAATGTTATATACAAAAAAATTATGTTAAGCTACTTGTTTTAATTATATTATTCTGTTATAATGTTAAAAAAGGAAGGAGATGGTATATGAGTGTCTGAAGCACAAATACAAGCAATAAAAGATGTTATCAAAATGACACCAAGACTTAATTTAGAATGTCTAAATTCTATAAAAATTTTAATGGAAAAAGCAATTGATTCTGAACTTTTAAGATTAGAACCAACAGTCATTTTAGAAAACATGGACATTACAGAAAAAGTAATGTATTTAGATTATCTAACAGAAAGTAAAAGCACAAAAGAAAAAGAACTAAAAAATGCAGTAACATTAGAAGAAATACTAAAAAGAGAGGGGTTGACATTAGATGATTTACAAAATAAAGATTAGACCCAAAGCTCTTAAATTTATTGAAAAACAAGACAAAATTCAAAGAATTAGAATTTACAAGGCAATTTACAACCTGCCAAATGGAGATGTAAAGAAAATGGTAGGTTGTAAAGATGAATACAGGCTTCGTATTCGGAGATTATCGAGTTATTTATAAACAAAATCAAAATGAATTTATTATTTTAGTGACAAAGGCAGATAACAGAGGACAAGCCTATAAATAATTAATATCTATAAATAAACTATAAAAAATTTTAGTCAAATAGTTTAAAAATTCCCAATATTACAAGATACATAAATTTCATAGTTAATTAGCAATATTAAAAAATGCTTAAAAACCCTTGCAAAAATAAAAAAATATGATATAATAGAAATCAACAATAAACAAAAACCATAACAAGGACAAGATAAATAATACAATATCTTAAAAAGAGAGCCAAAGGAAGCTGAAAATTTGGTAAGTAAAAATTATTTATTATCACCTTAGTTGTTGCTAAACTGAAAAACAATAAAAACTAAGTTTAGACGTATACCTGCGTTAAAGGAAATTAAGAGAGTAACTTATAATATACAAGTTACTAAACTAGGTGGTACCACGGAATAAAGTAATCTTTTCGTCCTAACAAAAATTTAGGATGGGAAGATTTTTTTGATATTATCTTTCATCAAAAAGGGAGGAATTGAAAATGAGAGAATTAAAGTTGAAAAGGGTGTACAAACACTTCAAAGACTAACTATTAATTGTCAATAGAAATATTAAAAATTTTTTAATATTTTTAA
>CAOKGO010000053.1 GCA_948468045.1 uncultured Clostridium sp.
TTTCCTATTTTTATTTTTTATATTCGGTGTGACATATCTATTGTAAACCTATATTACCGAGAGCCACATGCAGGGTCCAAAAACTTTAATTTTGATATTTTATCCTGAAAAGCTGCAACATTTTCTTTTATATTTTTTAAAGTTGTTATATTCAAAATCTTTTTTTCTAATTCATCTTGTAACTCATTTAAAAATAGAGGGTCAATAACCTTATGAATATTCTCTATTGAAGTATAGTGCATACCACCAGCACGCCTTGTTTCAGGGTTTAGTGTACTTTCAAAAACAGCTCCAAAAATAGTTGGTGAAATATCACTCCAATCAAAATCTTCACTTGCTTTAGATAATAATAATTCCTTTACTTTTTCATTCAAATTTGGAATTTCTATTTCCTCATTAGCAAACAAACCACCATTCACATAAGGGAACTGTGATAATTCTTCTTCAATATAAGGATCTCTATCTTCTAATTTCGTATCTAATACCTTAAACAAATCTATTAATGCTCTTCTTAAATAATTAGCAGGAATTTTAGACAAATAATCATGAAACATATTGTGTTTTCCAAATAGCCCAGCATCTTCTGCATAAAGACAAAACACTAGTCTAACACATAACATATTTAAACTTTTTAAAGTTTCCTTATTTTCAGGCTCTCTATATAATGGTAATATCTCATCATAAATTTTACCAACCAACTCTCCTGCTTGAATAGAAACTTGCATTTCTTTTTTTATATTGCTATTTCCAGTATCTACAATAAACTGTAAACGATAATAATCTTTTGCTAAATCCTTTAATAATATTTCTTCAGGTTCTCCATTTGGATCTTCCATATTATAAATCAAAAAAGATTTAAAGTTACAAGTAATAACCCATTTAGGATGTTTAGAAACTGGCAACTCTGCAATATATTTTTTTGCTTGTTGGAATGGTGTTAATAGTGAACCATCTGATTGTCTTATTCCTTTTCGTAAATCTTTATTAATACTTTTTTGCTCAATTAAAACTTTAGTGGCTGGTATATAAGCATCAATAAAACCTGTATTTTTGTCAATATGTACTTTGTCCTCAAATTCTATAAATTCAGATGGTTTTTCTATCCCTAAAACATCACTTAATAATTGAAACCAAAAAGTCTGACTTTGACCTTTTTCATAACCTTTTCCATTCCAAAACTCAGAAAACTCTTTTGCTTTTAATCTTTGCACTTTATCTGTCATATATATTACTCCTAATCTAATTTTATATTTCTCTATTTATCAAGATTATTATATCACACATTTAAAAAGTTTTACAGTTAATATAAACAAATTTACCCCTTACCAATTGTCGTGAACAAAAGGAGCATGATGAAAATTCTTGACCTTTTAGATTACTTTACATGCTCTGTCTTTGTTCGACCGCGAAAATTGCAAAGCAATTTTCTGTGGAACGTGTTGATGTTATAGGAAAATCGGAGATTTTTCTTATAACAAACAAAAGATAAATGGCAAATTAAAAGGAATGAGCCCTGTACAATACAGAGTTCATTCCTAAATTACCATCTAGTGCCTAGTCAAAAAATGTCCAATTTTTTAATTCATTAAATTTTTAATATAATCTTTCTTTTAATGTCTAAAATGTCTCATTTTAGTAAATACCATTGCAATTCCATATTCATTACATTTATCTATTGAATCTTGGTCTTTTATTGAACCTCCTGGTTGGATAATTGCTTTAATTCCTGCTTTGTGTGCTTCTTCTACACAATCTGAGAATGGGAAGAATGCATCTGATGCAAGTACTGCTCCATTTGTAACTCCTTTTTCTATTAATTCTTCTCCATGTTCTACTGCTTGTTTAGTTGCCCAAATTCTATTTACTTGTCCGTGGTCCAATTCCTATTGATTGTTTTGATTTTCCAATTGCAATTCCATTTGATTTTACATATTTTACGATTTTCCAAGTAAATAATAAATCTTCCATTTGTTCTTCAGTTGGTTTTACATTAGTTACAACTTCAATTTCATCTAATACTTTAGAATCAATAGTTTGAACAATGGCTCCTCCATTTATTTTTTTGATGTCATAAGCATTTTCTTTTTGTTTTACACGAATACTTGGAAGTTCCAATATTCTAACATTTTTCTTTTTCTTTAAAATTTCTAATGCTTCTGGTTCATATGATGGTGCAACAATTACCTCTAAGAAAATTTCTTTCATTTCTTTAGCCATTTTCTCGTTTACTTCTTCATTTGAAACAACAATTCCACCAAAAATCGAAGTTTTATCTGCATTAAAAGCTTTTTGCCAAGCCAAATAAATATCTTTACTGCTTCCAACTCCACAAGGATTTCCATGTTTACAAGCTACAACTGTTGGTTCTTCAAATTCTTTTAATAATTCTAAAGCTCCATTTGTATCATTAATATTATTAAAAGATAATTCTTTTCCATTTAATTGTTTTGCTGTTGTTAAAGAACCCTCACATTTTCCAACTTCTTTATATAAAGCGGCTTTTTGATGTGGATTTTCTCCATAACGCATATCTTGTACTTTTTCAAATGTAAGTGTTAATTTTTCTGGCAAAGTTTCATCTTTTCTTTGTTCTTTAATATATGCTGCAATCATAGCATCATAATTTGCTGTATGTTCAAATACTGCTTGCATTAATCTAAATTTAGTTTCTTTTGATACTTCTCCATTTTCTTCTAATTCTTTTGCAACTATTTCATAGTCTTCAGGGTTTGTAATAACTGCTACATCTTGATAGTTTTTAGCAGCACTACGAAGCATTGTAGGCCCTCCTATGTCTATGTTTTCTACTGCTTCTGCCAAAGTCACTCCATCTTTTAGAATTGTTTGTTTGAAAGGATATAGATTTACTACAATAAAATCAATAGTATCTATTTTTAATTCTTCTAATTGTTTCATGTGTTCTTCTTTTTCTCTTCTCGCAAGTATTCCTGCATGTACAATTGGGTGAAGTGTTTTTACTCTTCCATCTAAGCATTCTGGAAATCCAGTTAATTCTGATATTTCCATTACTTTAACTCCTTCTTCTTTTAGCTTATTATAAGTTCCTCCTGTTGATATAATTTCTACTCCCTGTTTTTCTAATCGTTTCGCAAATTCTACAATTCCTGTTTTGTCTGATACACTAATTAAAGCTTTCATTATTATCACATTCCTTTCTGTAACATTATACTACATCTTTAACTAACTTTCAACATAATTATTATTTAAGTTTTAGTTTTTTGTGTATTATCAATTTTTATATACAAAAAAAGTTTAATTTTATTGGAAAAATTTACTATTTCTACTTGTTTTTCTTTTTATAAAGTGTTATACTATAATTGTCTTTTTAAGACTATCATGAATTTATTTTTAAACTATATCCCTTCTTTTTATAGATAGGTTAGTAAAAATTTAATTCAAATCTATAATAAAGGAGGATTTTTTTATGGAAAACAATTATGAAGATATTACTCTTACTTGCAAAGATTGTGGTTCTGAATTTGTATTTACTGCTGGTGAGCAAGCATTCTATGCAGAAAAAGGTTTTGAAAATCAACCTGTAAGATGTCCAGCTTGTAGAAGAGCTAGAAAACAACAAAGAAATAATGCTTAATTAAAGTGTTACAAAAATCATGACTCATGTCATGATTTTTCTTTTAAATGACTATATTTTAATTTAGTTGCCATTCCTCCTCTCATATGCCTTTCAGCTTTATTTTCATCTAAAATTACTCTTACTTCTTTAGCTAATTTTGGATTTATTTTTCTAAGCCTTTCAGAAACATCCTTGTGTACCGACGTTACTTCTCGTAACGGTAGGATTAATATCATTAAAATTTGTAATAACAGTTGGCCCGCTTCCTATTTCATTTAATAACTTGAGTCTTACTTCTACATTTGAATCACTATCAACTTCAATTACATCTATTATTGTTTTTAGCATTGCATTTGTAATTGTTTGATTATTCAATATGTCATCTACTGTACAAATTGTTTTAGATAATTCTTTTTCTAATACATCTTTTTCTTTTATTTCTGATGTAATTAGTTTTAGTTCTCTTTCTAATCTTGCTATATCTTCATTTAATGGGTTTGTATATTTCTTTAATTCTTGAATACCTATCACTTCGTTTTGGAACATTTCCATATATTTTTGTTTTTTTACTGTTACTTTTTCTATTTCTTTAAGTAAGCTTTCTTCACTTCTTTCATTACTTTCTCTTAATTTAGTAATCTTCTCAAATTCCTTTTCAACTGCTTTCATAAAGTTCTTTTTATTTGATATTATATTTTTTAAGTATTCTTTAATTGCATTTAATAGTTCTTCTTCATCTATTACTGTTGTATTAGGGCAATGGTTTACTCCCATTGAATTTCTTCCACTACATACCCATCTTATATATTCTGGTCCATCATTTGTGTACTTTCTTCTTATTCTTCTAAATGAATAACCACAATGTTTGCAATAGATAAGTGTACTAAATACATATTCTGTTTTTTCTCTTTTGTTATTTAGTTTAAATTCGTTTGACCTTTGAGCCAGTATTTCTTGTGCTCTATTAAATAGTTCATCTGATATAATTCTCATTTTTGGCTTTTCTACTACTATCCATTCTTCTTCTGGTAAGTCTTTTCTTGTTCCTGTTATAAAGTCTGTTACCTCACTCTTTTTATTGGTTACTCTTCCTGTATAAATTGGATTTTTAAGCATTCTTACAATAGAAGTTTGTACCCATTTTGATTTTGTTTTCTTTGTTCTTATTCCTTTATCATTTAAATCCCAAGCGATTTTTGTCGTTCCTATTCCTTTATATACATAGCTTTCAAATATTTCTTTTACAATTTTTGCTTCTTCTTCATTTATTTTTAAAGTATATCTTTCATCTGGTATTTTATCATATCCAAATACAATGTTCGGAACTCGTCCTTTTTTTGCAGTGATGTCTTTTCCAAATTTAACCCTTTTAGACATATTAGCACTTTCTTGTTGTGCCATTGCTCCTAAAATGGTTAATATAAATTCAGACCCACCTTCCATGATTTCGCCATTGTTTAAAAAGTCTACTTCTATTCCATATGATTTTAATTCTCTTATACTTTGTAATAAATCTACTGTATTTCTAGCAAAACGGCTTACGTCTTTTACAACTACTTTATCAAATTTCTTAGCTTTTGCATCTTGCATCATTTGCTGAAATTGTTTTCTGTGTTTTATTTGCTTTCCAGATATTCCCTCATCTGCATATAGCTTGTACAATTCATAATTATTCTTTTTGGTAAATCCATTAAAGAATTCTATTTGCTTTTCAAATGATTCTACTTGTGATTCTTTTTCAGTTGATACTCTTGCATATGCTGCAATTTTCATAATATCACTACTTTCTTTTTGTTTTTCTGTATCTCTATTTTCGTTCTGTTACATTGTAGCATATCAGTTTCATTTTTTCAATAATTTTCTTTATTTATTTCTGTTATTTGAATTTTTCTCAGCTATTTCGTATTTTAAAACATCATCTAAAAAATTTTGTATTATTTCTTCATTTGCCCCATCCATTGCTCCAACTATAATGTTTTCGTTTGGAAATAATTTTTCTGCTTCTTTCTCAAACTTAGAAATATTATATGGAAAATTTCCTACTTTTCTAATCATATTCTCTCCTTTCCTAATATTCAATAAGTTATTTTTCTTCTTTTTATATATTAGAATATTAATTTATTATTTGTTTTTTACTAATTCTACTAATTTTTTTACTGCGAACTTCATTATTTCCTCAATTGCATCAGTAATTTTTTTTTATAATTTTATTTTTATGGCTCATATTTACGGATTTATATAACTCATCTGATGTTTCATATTTACCAGTCTTTGTAATATAAACACCTTCGTTTTCACAATAGTTTTCTATTATACTTGGATATAAATCATATACACTTGTTCCTTCTACCACACTATATTTTCCATTTTCATATTTAACCAATGAATTTACCCCAACTTCATGATATATATCATGTGGAAATTCTAATTTTTAAAATGTTTCTCTTGTATCTATATTAGTAAGTTCTGTACCCCAATCTTCACAATCATCTTCTAAATATGTTACTTTATATGTTGCCCCTTCTTTCCTCATTTCTTTTAAAGTATTATTTTGTTCATTTATTAATTCTTTTTCATAATTTTTCATTCATTATATACTTTTTCTGTAGTTACTTTATCAAAGACATAATTGTCATTTACTTTTCTAAAAAACATTCCTTTTTCTACATTTTGAGGTAACCTTTCATTATCAACTGATATACTTTTTCTATTACTATAATTTTCATCAAATTCAATGACACCATATCCTTTTGAATTTTTATATGATATTTCATATAATTTATTTTCTTCTGCATTTCCTATATTATTTTCGGTTATACTTTCAGAAATTAATTTTTCTTTCTTATTCCATAGTTTTTCTTCATTCTCTCTTGTAAATTTTATACTGTCATAATCCTTATACACTAAAACATTGTTATCTTTTAATGTATTTGATAATTCTTTATAAAGTTTGAAATTTCTTTGCTTTGCAATACATTATTTGCTAATTTAAGTCCTAAGTCTAATTTCAAAGGCATTCTCCTTTCTATATTAAATTGTTTTGTGGATTCTATGTATAGAACTATACATGAAATAAATTTAAAAATATAATAAATTAACATTGATTAAAAACTGTAGTTATTATACTCTCTTTAATTTGTTTTTTCAATAGTTTGTTCAAAAAAAAAAGAAAACATACTAGTTTGTATGCTTTCTAAATATTCGCTATTTAATTCTTCTTGATTTATTTTGCTATTTGCTCCACTTTTCATTAACTTCTATTATCACTTTTTGATTATCTTGTGTATTAACTTGTGTATTTTCTTATGCATTTTTATTTTCTAATAATATATTTTTTCATTTCAAGTATATCATAAAATGGAATTTGTACCCCATCTTTTGCAAGATCAACTACTCTTAACGCTTTTGTAATTACCTGTTCTTTTACTATTTATAGTATTTTAACATCTTTATTAGAATTTGTATATTTCTTTTCTATGTAATCTAATGTTGTTGGAAATATATTTTGTATTAAAAATACAGCTTTTTTTCCTAAAACATTTCCAAAAACAAAGTTATATACAGGTCTTTTCCCGATTTTTACTTTTTTCTTTTCATAAATTTTTTCATACTTTTCATAAATCTTATTATATTTGTCATTTTTATTCAATTAATTTTTCTAAATTTTTACAATTTTAATTCATCTCCTATTTCTTCGTGAGAATTTTGATAAGTATTGGAATTGTTGTAGTCAAATCTTATATCTTCATCATTCTCAGCTAGGTTATATGCTAAGTAACTAGACATAGCTTGTACTATTTGTTCTTCGTTATTTGGATTAATAAATGTAATATTCAAACTCTTTTTCAAAATTCTCACCAACTTTCTTTTAATACTATGTTTTATTTAAAACTTTTAGTACATTATATGATGAGATTTTGACAGATTCAATTCCGTTTTATTTCCCTATTTTCTATATTAACTATATTATGTTAGCTCAACAAGTACACTAAGTGAACAATGCTTTTTACGCAACTTTTTCTGTATAATTAATTACTGTAATTTCTGTAATTGCATTCCTTACTGAATTTACTAACTTTTCTAATTGTTTTGCTACCTCATTACTATATGATACTTCGCCACATTGTTTACATACTTGAGATGGCACATTTTTAATAATGATAATACAATTATCTAATTCAACCATAAATGTTGTATTTTTATCTTCTAAATCTCCTTTACACATAAAACAATTCATATTACTTTATCTCCTTTCTCGTTTTCAAGTCATCTTCCCATTTTATATTATCTGGATAGTATGCAGTAATTATCCAAAGTTCTATTTCATTTAGACCACACACTATATGTAAAACTTCATTTTTTAAATTTATTCCATATATTAAACAACTTGGATATGGGTAATCATTTTCATATTCTTCTATTATTTCTCCATTTAAAAGAGCATTTTCAATATCTTCTTGACTTATGTTTCTTTGAAATAATCTAACTATGACATGATTAGTCCATCTAATTTTTCCATCTTTAACCATTTGCTTTATATTATCTATTTTTAA
>CAOKGO010000054.1 GCA_948468045.1 uncultured Clostridium sp.
GTTCAACTGGCATACCTTTATCAATAGCCATAGTTGCCATTGTTCTTCTAAATTTGTGTGGATGTACTTTGTTTATATTTGCTTCTCTTCCTAAATTTCTAATAGCAATTTCAATTCCTGATATTCCTAATCTGTTATAAGGTCTTATAAGTGATACAAATAATGCTTCGTTGTTATCTGTTCTTGTCTCCAATATTTCTTTATATACATTTTACTTTTTGCACTAAAGTACACTTCTCTTTCAGAGTTTCCTTTTCCTAAAACAATACAACTTCTTTCTTGAAAATTCATGTCTGATATGTTTAATCTAGTAAGTTGTCCCACCCTCATGCCAGTTGAAATTAATAGTTCTAGTATTGCTAAATCTCTTACATTTGAGCAAGTATCTCGTAACTTTTCTAAATTCTCATCTGTAAGTGTTTCTTTAACTTTTTTAGTTGCTTTTACTTTATGAATCCTTCTAACTGGACTTTTAACAATATAATCTTCATTTTCCAACCAAGCAAAGAAACTTGATAATGTTCTTCTTATATTGTCTATTGTTACCATACCTGCATTTGAATTACTTTTATAATCTGCTAAATAGTTTCTTAATATTTCAGTAGTAATTTCGTTTATTGGAAGATTTATTGTATCTAGCATTTTGGTTATATTATCTTTATAGTAATTTAAAGTTCTAGTTGAACAACTTTCAATTTCTTTAGATGATATGAATTTATTTAATATATCTGTATTATTCTTTTGTGTTTCTTGTTTTTGGTTTTGTTCTAATATTTCAATGTGATAATTTAAACATATTTCTGTAAGTATTTCTTTTAATTTTACTCTTTGGTTATTGTCTAAAAACTCTTCTGCCAAATCAATTACTTTTTCAACAAATAATTCTCTCATGACAATTACCTCCTTACATTCTTTTGATGATTTACAATATATAGAACTCTACCTATATTATACAATATTTAATTGACATAATAGAAGATGAGCATATCTCATACACTCACCTCCAAATTATTTTTTGTTCAAATTTCGGACTTCAATCTCAGCGACAACTTACTATAATTTGCTACGATTATACAGTAAAAGACAGATATTTTCAACTTAATATCTGTCTTTAAACTTGTAAACTACTTAATTTTCTTAATTTGGTATCTTAATTCCCCAATTTCTCCTATTTTACATTTTGTATTTTTGCATATTTTTTTAGTTTCTCGTAAACTAAATGGTTTACTGTTCCTGCTGGGAAGTGGCCATCTTTATCCTTTTTTCCTGCCGGAACACCTGTTAGTACTTCTATTCCTTCTTCTATTGTACTTACTGCATATATATGGAATTGTTTGTTTTTTACAGCTTCTATTATTTCATCAGATAGTTGTAAATTGTTTACATTTTGGATAGGTATCATAACTCCTTGTGAACCGTCTAGTCCTCTTACTTTGCATATTTGGAAAAATCCTTCTATTTTTTCATTTACCCCACCTATTGGTTGGATTTGTCCTTTTTGGTTGACTGAACCTGTTACTGCAATTGATTGGTTTATCGGTATTCCAGATAAGCTAGATAATAATCCATATAGTTCTGTACTAGATGCACTGTCTCCGTCAACTCCATTATATAATTGTTCAAAACATATACTTGCAGTTAAGCATAATGGTATATCTTGAGCAAACATCTCTCCTAAGTAACCTGTTAGTATTAAAATACCTTTTGAATGTGATGTTCCAGAAATTTCAACTTCTCTTTCTATGTTGATAACTCCATTTTTGCCTGTATATGTGTTTGCAGTTATTTTGACAGGCTTTCCAAATGAATAATCTCCAATTGTTAAAACTGTTAAGCCATTTAATTGCCCTACTTCAAAACCTGATGTGTTTATTAAAAGTGATTGTTCTTTTATCATTTCTAAATATTTTGTGTCATATTTCTTAATACGTTCTATTCGTTCTTCTAAAGCTTTATCAATAAATTTGCTAGTTACAACTTTTGATTTAGATATTTTTGCCCAAGTGGCAGCTTCACCAACTACTTGTGTTAAATCGTCAAAACGAGTGGAAAGCTTTTTATGACTTCCAGCTAGTTTTGATGCATATTCAACCAAACGTGCCATTCCTGATTTATCAAGGTGTGGCAATTCTTCATGTTCGCAGAATCCATGTACAATTTGTGATAATTTATAAAGATTTTCTTGGTTTATTAATGCATCATCTTCAAATTCTACTTTAATTTTGAATAGTTTTTTAAAGTCAGAGTCCATTGCTAATAGTGTTTGATATATATTAGAGTTTCCAATTAGGATAACTTTTAAGTTTAATGGTATTGGTTCAGGTTTTAATGAAATCATTACCATTGATGAGCGTTGGTCTGCTGTATTTTCAATACTTAGTTCTTTAACCCTTAATGCTTTTTTTAATGCTTCATAACACATACCATTTGCTAACAAGTCTTTTGCTTGAAAAATTATATATCCACCATTTGCTTTTTGCATAAGACCTGGTTTTAACATTGTATGGTCTGTTTTTAGTGCTCCATAATAATTTTCGTATTCAAGAGAACCAAATATATTATGGTATGAGTAATTTGAGTCCATAACAACAGGTGCACCTTCAGAATTTGAGTTGTCAATAAATAAATTAACACGATAGTTTAAACATGGGTCTAGCTTTTTTATATTTGGCCCTTGAGGTTGTGCATTTTGTTGATTTGCTGTATCGTCTTCTAAAAATGTTGGTATGTTTTTTAAAACATCTTGTTTTACATCATTTAAAAATTGGTTGATTTTTTTGTTTCTCTTATATTTTGATTTTAGAAAGTTTATATGTGCATTTACTGTAAGTAATGCAACATTTGATTGCCATTCAGATATTTTTTTGTCAGATTGACGTTCGATTTCTTTTATTTGATTAATTGCATCCATTATTTGTTCTTGTACTACTATTGATTTTTCTTCATATTCTTGCTTAATATTTTCGTCTAATTTGTTAAATTCTTCTTCTTCAACTGCTTTTCCATCTACAACTGGCATCATGTAAATACCGTTTTGAGCAGCTTTTACTTGAAAATTGTATTTTGATGCATTTTGATTTAGTTTATCTAGTAACGCAGAGCGTTTAACTTCATATTCTTGCTTTATTAAAGCTTTTTCCTTTTCAAAGTCGTCATTATTAAAAGTTTTTTTGATGTCTTTTCTAATTTCTTTGATAAATCCATCCATTGATTCTTTAAATTCTTTTCCTTGTCCTGCTGTTAATTCTACTGCAATTGGTTCATTTGGATTGTTGAAGTTATAGATATAACACCAATCAGATGGAACTTTTTTCTTGGTTGCTATTTTATCTAAATAGTTTTTGGTGTACATTGTTTTTCCAACACCACTTGGTCCTTCTAAATATAGATTATATCCTTTAACATCTACTTGTAACCCAAATTCTAAGGCCTTGATTCCACGGTCTTGCCCAATTCCAGAAGAAATTGGCTCTAATTCTTCTGTAGTATTAAACTTAAATAAGCCCTCATCACAGGTCATTTTTAAATCTTTGTAATTTAATTCGTTTTTATTTTTCATTTGTTTCCTCCAATGATATTCTAATGTTATTTCTAATGTTATTTTATATTAGTTATTAAAAAAAGTAAAGTATAAATTCAAAAAAATTTTGTCCCATTGGAGATGTCCTTATTTAGAACATTTTTTTTGGAACATTTTATTTAAAAAATATTTTGCAAATTAAATGCATATTTTTCTTCTATATGTTTTAGTACAAAAGCTCCTTTATCTAACTCTCCTACTGCTTGCTCATATTCTTGTGTTTCAATATAGCTTTTTATTGATACTAAATCTGTTTCTACTTTTTCTAATTCATCATGTTCAATAAAATAAGCTAATTTATCATGTTTTTTCTCCCATTTACTATAAACTTCATTCATTTTTTCCTTTGCTTTATTATTTTCTACATTCTGATTTGTTAAGTCTTGTCTAAGTTGCATAAGTCCATTTGATATTTCACTTACAGATTCCTTTGTATATTTTTGTATTGTGCTATTTCCAAAAAAAATAACAACAACTATTATAATACATATAATCATTTCTTTTAACATAACTTTTCTCCTATTTTACATGTATTTTGGACTTAGGTAAAAATACATCTTTTGCATTATTTATTTTTGTTATAAATGATATTATTTTTGCGATACCGCGTAAGCGACCAAACGAGTGTAACGAGTGCGATTGGAGCAACCTACATAAGAAAAAATTGTTTATGAATATTTAAATAATATCTATTCTATTTCAATTTTTTCTTTTTAGTGGTTGCGACACACAAGGTATAAAAAAATAATATACATTTTATAACAAAATCTATAATGATGTATTTTGACCTCATCCCAAAATATATCATTGTTTTTTTTGGCAAAAAATTTGACCTTTCCCATCTATTGTTACTACTAGGGCTTCTTCTGGCTTCATTTTGAATTTTTCTACTTGTTTTTTTAGCCAATTATAATTTTTTCCAAGTATTTGCAAGTTTTTTTCCATGACTTTTCCGTCTACCACTAGGTCATAAGGTATTCCCTCATATTCTGGCTGTATTTGGAAGTCCTCTGGAATTGTGTTTCTTTTTTCTGGTTTTTGTATGACTGTTACTTGCCCACTTGTTTCTAAAATAGCATATTCTACATCTCCTAAATTTACTATATTGTTGCCTCTTAATCTTTCTTCTAATTCATTTATTGTAAATCTTTCTTTTTTCAATGCATTTTCATCTATTTTTCCTCTATATATTAAAATTGAAGGCTTCCCACATATAATTTCTCTTGCTTTTAAGCTTTTCATGTTTATAATTGAGATTATTAGATGCATTACTAATAAACCTAATATAGGAACAATTCCATTTGATATTGGTATTCCAATTTCTGTCATTGGAATTGATGCTAAGTCTGCAATCATAATTGAAATTGCTAATTCAAATGGCTGTAACTGTCCAATTTCTCTTTTTCCCATAAGTCTCATTACAATTAATACAATGATATATAAGATTATTGATCTAAAAAATGTGATTAACATTAATACACCTACTTTTTTATTTTATAAATTTATTTTTTACAAATTTTAACTTTTTTATGCAAATTTTTTTGAATAAATATTTTTTTTTTGAGAATAATAATTTTATAACCTTTGACAAATTAGCTTCATTATGAATTTTTTATAATTTAAAAATGAAGCATACATTTGTTATAGTGAAAAATTGTATAACAATTTTTCTGTCAACATTGCTTTTTAATTATGAATTCATTTCTATAATTAAAAAATTGCATTATGAATTTTAATCTAAGGAGGTTAGACTTATGCAAGAAGCTCAAGGAAATCAAACTAGAGGTGGTGCTTCTACTGCATGGCAAATGATAGGTAGATTTATTGCATCAGCTGTGGTATTAGCTATTACTGCATTTTTTACTCCAGGTTTTACTATTAATAGTTTTTGGACCTTAGCAATTGCTGCTGTCGTCCTAACAGTTATGGATTATTTAATTATCAAATTTACTGGTTTACATGCTAGTCCATTTGGTAAAGGATTTGTAGGTTTCGCATTAGCAGCTATTGTTTTATATGTGACACAATTTTTCGTAGCAGGATATTCAATTTCTTGGATTGCTGCAATTATTGGTGCTCTAATTTATGGTGTAGTTGATTACTTTATCCCTGGAAATCAATCTATGTAGTAATTTTCATTTTTTAATATTTAATTTTGTTAGATATTAAAAAAGCCAAACGGTGTACTTATTTGTACTTAATTTCCGTTTGGTTTTTTATATTTAGATTACAAAATTATAAACAATAAAATATTTAATATTTTTGCACAATTTCATTTTTATTTTTATAGATGCTTTTTGGTGGTATAACACCTCTTACAGAAGATAATGGATATATGTTTGTGTTTTTACCAACTATTGTTCCTGGATTTAATACACTTCCACAACCTACTTCTACTTCATCTCCTAGCATTGCTCCAATTTTTTTAATTCCTGTTTCTATTTTGTTTTCTCCATTTTTGATTATTATTAATTTTTTGTCTGATTTTACATTAGAAGTTATCGAACCTGCTCCCATGTGTGCTTTGTATCCTAAAATGGAATCTCCTACATAGTTGTAATGTGGCACTTGTACTTTGTTGAATAATATGACATTTTTTAGTTCTGTGGAATTTCCAACAACTGCTCCATTTCCTATAATTGCTTTTCCACGTATAAAAGCACAATGCCTTATTTCGGCATTTTCACCAATTATTGCAGGTCCTTGTATATACGCTGTTGACATTACTTTTGCACTTTTTGCTATCCATATATCTTCCCCTTTTTTTTCGTATTTTTCGGGGTCTAGTGTGTTTCCTAATTTTATTATATAATCTTCTATTTGCACTAATGCTTCCCATGGATATGTTACTTTTTCTAATAATTCTTTGGCAATTGTTTCTTCTAAATTATATAAATTATAAACTTTACATTCTTCCATTTTTAATCTTTTCCTCCTTAAAGTCTATAGTAAAATAATTAATTTGCGTGTATACCTATTTGTTTAATTAATTATGAAGTTTCCAAATGAAGATATTTTCAATTTCCAAAAATTTCAAAAATGTCCCAAAGGAAACGTCCCCAACGTGACACTTATTTCACATTCCAATATTTTTCATATAGTTCTTTTGCTGTTTTTGGGCTGTCTACTCCATCTTTGTTTTTTACTGGTGCAAAGTCGTCTTCTCTTTTTCCTCTTAATATTGCAATGTCATCAAAGAATTCGAATGCGTCAAAGATAAAGGATTCGAATTTGTATGAGTTTGGTTCTTTTGGTATTATTTCTTTTCCGTTTTCGTCTATGTATGAGTTTTTCTTATATGCACTGTGGTACATTAGGTGTTCTTTACTGATTTTTTCTATGGCTTCTATTGTGTATAGGTTACACATGATGTGTGATTCTCCATATTTTAGTTCTCCGTTTTCGTCTTTTTCTTCTGCCATTTTTTCTGGTAGTTCTGCATATTCGATTACTTTTGGATGCCCATTCATTTTGCAAAATGCTCCTACTCTTTCATGTGGGTTTGCTTTTACTACTGATTTTGATGCTATTTGTACTTTTTTTTGTATTGCCATTCCAAGTAATGTTACATCTGCCATTTTTAAAAGTACGTTATCTACTCCTCCAATAAATACCCATTTTATTCCTCTTTCTTTCATGTTTGCTAAACATCCACTTCTTCTTAAAGAAGAATATGTTCCACCGTTTCCGTCAGATGCTTCTTTTATTTTTCTTTCTTTATTTATTAGTAGCTTCCCATTTGTATCTACTACTGGTAGCTCGCTTTGTGTAAATATAATTACATTGTTTTTGTCATAACCAAAATAGTTGTGTTTTTCTAAAAACGCTTGTGTTTCGTCATGGTTTTCTTTGCTTGTCATTATGTACCATGGAATTGTTACTTCGTATTTTTTGTTGGCTTCTTTTAGGTTTTCTGCTAATATTTCAAATAGATATTTTCCTTTTCCATATACGTCTAGTTTAAATGTTCCTTTTGGTCCATTATGCCCTAGCCTTGTTCCTTGCCCACCTGCCATTGTGACTACTGCATATTCTCCTTTTCTAATTAGTTCTTCTCCTAGATTGTCAAATTCCTCTTTTTGCTCTTTGGTTAGTTTTGCTTTGTCCAAATAAGCTATGTTTTCTATTTTGTTTTCTTTTATTTTAAGCTCCTTTTTTGTATTGTCATATAGTTCCATTATTTGATGAAAGTCTATTTTTTCTATTTGCTCTATTAGGTTTTGTTTTTCTTTTCCTTCTAATTTGTTTAATAGTTTTATTATATGTTCTTGATCATATGTCTTTAGTAATTCTATCGTGTTTTGTGTTCTATCCATTTTTTATCTCATTCCCTCCCTAAGGTGTTTTTAATTTTAATGTTTTGCTTAATTTTTTACTATATTATATGCGATTTTATCATATTTGCTTTTAATTAGCAAGTTTTTTGTTTTTTTTTCATTTTGAAGTGAATGTAGGTTTGTCAAACATATGTCACACTTTCTTAGAAATATCTATTATTGAAA
>CAOKGO010000055.1 GCA_948468045.1 uncultured Clostridium sp.
TTTTGTTATATTATAGGAAAGTTCTCCGAACTTCCTATAATATAAAGCGTTCCACAGAAAATTGCAAAGCAATTTTCGCGGGCGAACAAAGACGTGGCATGAAAAGTTATCTAAAAAGTTATAAAATTTTAATCATGCCACTTTTGTTCTAAAAAAGAGAATTTCAAAAAACATCAAATTTTTTTCAAAATATACTACTAAAAAATCGAAAAATGATATATAATAGAATAAAATAAACAAAAAGGATGTAAGAAATGGTAGAAGAAGGAAGAGAAATATACAACATTTATAAAATAGATACAAAAAGAAAACTAAATGTAAAAAAAGTAATCTTAGTTGTACTATTAGTAATTTGTGCAATAGGCTTAATTTTGGTAGCAAAAAATTCTATTCAAATAATTAAACAGCACAAAGTATATGAACAATATGAAGCACAAGTCATTTACTTACAAAAACAAGAAGAGGAAAAACTAGCCAAAATTAAAGAAAAGGAAGAAAAAGCAAAACAAGAAAAATTGCCAAAATTGACCCAAGAACGGTAGAAATAATATTGAAAACATTTATCATTCAGAAACAAAAAAAGCATTTTTAACATTTGACGATGGTCCATCTACTGTAACACCTATAATATTGGATATTTTAAAACAGGAAAATGTTAAAGCAAGTTTTTTTGTTTTAGGATCTAGGGTAGAGGCTATGCCAGATATAGTAAAAAGAATTTATGAAGAAGGACATTATATTGCAAACCATGGATATTCTCACACTTATTCTTCTATTTATAGTTCACCACAAGCAGTATTAGATGAATACAATAAATGCAATGAAGCGGTAAAAAAAGCAATTAATAGACAGGAATATAACTCACATTTATTTAGATTTCCAGGAGGATTAGTTCGGAGGAAAATATGCAACAATAAAGAGCGAAGCAAAAGAATTATTATTGCAAAATGACATTGTGAATATTGATTGGAATTCACTCACTGGTGATGCTGAAACAACTAAACCAACAATAGAGTTTGAAATGCAAAGATTACAAGAAACAGTAACAGGGAAAAATAGTGTTGTTGTACTTATGCATGATGCAGAAGCAAAAAAAGCAACAGCAGAAGCATTACCAGAAATTATAAAATGGCTTAGAGAAAATGGATATGAATTTAAAAATTTTTATGAAATTATAAAATAAAAGGAGAGAGAACTTTGCCTAAAAGAATGGAAAGAACCGAAAGTATGGAGGAAAAATTAGAATATCTAGGTTTAAATTTGTCAAAAATTCCAGCATCAATAAAGAAATTTGAGGCATTAGAATTTAGAGTACCAAAATTTTATGATGAAAAGCAATACAGACAATATCGCTATATTCCAATAAAGGACATACAAATCATGTTATCTCCAACAAATCGTTTAGATGAAATTGAACAAAAATATAGACAAGCAAGTCCTTTAATAGATTATTTAGATAATAAAAAAGAAGAAAATATTTTAAAACATACAACTTTTTTAAATATGTTAAAACAAATGAAAATAGAGGATATTGAAAAAGTAGAAAAAGAACAAGTGAATTTGAATAAAAAAATACCTTTTAAGGTGAAATTTGAGGGGAATTATTTATGGCAAATTTATTATTCTGAAAATACTGATAGATATTTTATGTTGGTGCCAACTGAAGAAGCAGATTATTCAGCATTTTTCTACTTATTAAAAAAACAATTAGAAAAAAAGAAAGTAGGTAAAATATTTGTACCAATTAGGAATGTAGGATATAGCAGAGAATTTTTTAAAAAATCACAATTTGAGGATATTGAAAATTATTTATGGTTATTTACAAAAAATTGGCCATTAATTTATGAAGTTTACGATAAAAGTGATAATTTAACTATACAAATTATTGGAGAAACAGAAATATATGGAAAAATAAAAAGTCCTTATAAGATAGAATTAAAAAGTAAAGAAGAAGCAAATCAATTCTATAAGTTAATTAAGGCAATGTTTATTTTACAAACAGAATTACCACATTATTTTTCATTTAAAACACATATTGGAAATGCAGGAGAAATTAAATTTTTTATTGAAAATAGGCAGATAGATTATGAGGGTATTACTTCATGGATGAGTGAAGAATACAAAGTAGGAGAAAATAGAAGCCTAGAAGTAAGAGAACTAATAAGAATTAATCTAAAAAAATTGGAAAATTTAAAGGAAATTGTAGCACAACAGGAAGTAGAATATTTATCTAAAGAAAAGCAAATTACTACTTTTTTAGAGTGTAAAAAGACTTTTTTTGGTAAGTTTAAATATTATTTTAAATATAGTAAAAAGAAAAATAAGGGAGAAATAAAAAACAAAGTTCAGCAAGAAAAACCAATAAAAGTAGAAAATGTAGAAAGTAAAAGAAAAAGAACAAGGGTTAAAGTAAAAGAGAACTGCACAATTGAAGAGTTAATTGATTTATATAAAGAATTTGAAAAAATAGAAAACACCTTAAAAAATATTATTTTAGACTTAAATAGTTTTAAGTTAAAAAGAAAAAATATGGCAAAGAAAATTGAAAATGCAACATTATTTATACAAGAAATTGATTCTCACAAAAAAAGTATTTTTGAATTTTGGAAATATAGCAATAAGGATGAAATAGCAAATTTACCAGAGGGTGAAGAAGAAATTACTTTTGTAAAGAAAATTACCAAGGTGTTTGATTATGAAGAAGACTTAGAAAAGTTTGGAAGAATGATGGACAGAGTTCAAAGAAAGGAACTTTCAAAAGCAGAAACAGATAGTGTATATATAGCTTCTACAAATTTAATAGACATACTTAACAAAGTAAAAAATAATGAAGTAACACCCAAAGATATTGCAGCAAGTTTGAATGATCTAAAAAAAGAGGCAATAGAAGAAAAAACATTAACAGAAAAAGATGAATTTGATATTTTTGGAAGTATTGTTCAAGATATGTCGAAAGTTTCTAAGATTAATAATAAAAAACATAGAGAGTTAGCAAAAGATAAATTTTCAATTTTGGATATTACAAAAACAACAAAACAAATTGGTTATAAATTGGCATTAGAAAATGTAGTAGATAATGTGAAAAAAGCATTAGAAAGAGTGGTAGTTACTGAAGATTTACCAGTTTATAAAGCAATGACAGATAAATTGTTAGATGATAAAGAAATAAATGTATTTAATATTAATCCAGAGGCAGAAATGGAAAATATTATAAAAGCTGATAAATCAAATAAAATTAATTTTTACAAAATTAATTTAAAAAGAGGAGATAATGGAATTAGCTTTACAAATTGTATTTTTTATGATAATCAAAACAAAACATTGCCAGTAGGACAAGACTTATCAACAAGAATTCTAGTGGATGTAGCAAAATTGGATATGAAGTTAAAAGAAAAAACTTCTTTTAAAATATTAAATTTTGAAAAGGAAAAAGATGAATTTTCACCAATTATGATAAAAACAATTAGAGTATTTGAATATGATGTATAAATAAGCAATTAAATAAGATAACGAAAAAACTTTCTTTGCATATAATATGGCAAAGGAGGTTTTTTTATGAAAAAAGTAAAACTAATGTTAATATTTCCAATGATTTTAGTTTTTTTGTTTTTTGTAAATAATCATTCAGATTATGCAATAACACCAAGTAATGAGCCAAGATACGAGGGTATTGATGTAAGCAATTGGCAAGGATACATAGATTATAGGGAAGTGGCAAATAGTGGAATTCAGGTTGTTTATATTAAAGCAAGTCAAGGAAGTAATATAAAAGATGCATATTTTGATATAAATTATGAAAATGCTAAGGCAAATGGGCTAAAAGTTGGATTTTATCATTTTTTAACAGCTACAAATACTCGGTGAAGCACAAAGAGAGGCACAGTTTTTTTCTTCTGTAATATCTGGAAAAGAGCCAGACTGTAAATTAGTAATGGATTATGAAGTGTTTGGTGGCGTAAGTGTAGAAGAATCAAATGAAATTGCACAAGTATTTTTGGAAAGTGTCAAAAGATTAACAAATAAAGAAATTATAGTATATAGTGATTTATCAAATGCACGAAGTAGATTTAATAGAAATATTGCTGATAATTATGAGTTATGGCTTGCTTATTATGGAGATTATAATAATTTAAGAGATGTAGAAACTGCTTGGGACAAATGGATAGGGATTCAATATACAGATAGGGGAAGAGTAAATGGAATTAGAGGTTCAGTAGATAGAGATTTATATACTGAAAATATATTTTTATCTGATACAGCTCCAATTTCAAATAATCCTAATCCAAATGAAGACATAAATACTCAAAGTGTTTTTTATACAGTAGAACCAGGAGATACCTTATCAAGTATTGCTATAAAATATGGTACAACAGTACAAGAATTAGCAACAATTAACAATATATCAAATCCTAATTTAATTTATCCAGGGCAAAGTTTAAGAATATTGACAAATTCAACATCTCATGGGGAAGAAACGAGACAAACAGGAAGTATTACATATACTGTACAAAGAGGAAATACGTTGTCACAAATAGCCAATAGCTATGGAGTTAGTGTTAGCCATATAATAGAGATAAATGACATACAAAATCCAAATTTAATATATCCAGGTCAAAAATTAAGAATTACGGAAAGTTCAAGCAATACCTTAAATCCAGTTTTACAAAATAATTATTATGAAGTAAAAAGAGGAGATACTTTATCATCAATAGCTAGTCGATATGGAGTAACAGTTAGATATTTAGTAAATTTGAATGGAATTCGTAATCCAAATCTAATTTATCCAGGACAAATGCTTAAAGTTTAGTGTATTGTAGTTGTATATTTAATAAACATCAATATAACAGTATTTTTACTTGAAATATTTTATTAGTTAAAGTATAATAGGTATGAAATATTATAAATACACATTATAATTTGAGTACAAATTTTACAAAGTAAAAATTATGTGTGACGTTTATAGATAATTATAAAATTAAATTTTCTAGAAAATGAGGAATGAAATAAAAAATGAGAATTAGATATAAAAAATGGGCAAGACCTGAATTAGAAGCAAGTAGTTTTTATAGAGATGAGCCAGAAAAGTTAAAAGGGAAATGGAAAGAAGAATTTGAAAACAAAAATCAACATTTGCATTTAGAACTAGGATGTGGAAAAGGTCAATTTATAGCAAAGTTAGCATTAGAAAATCAAGATATTAATTATATAGCAATTGATTTAGTAGATGCAATGCTAGGGCTTGCAAAAAGAAACATAGAGCAAGCCTATAAAGAAGCAGATATAGAACCAACTAATGTATTAATTACAAGGTTTGATATTGAAAGAATTTTATTTCTATTTTCAGATAAAGATAATATTGAAAGAATTTACATTAATTTTTGTAATCCATGGCCAAGAGGAAAACACAGAAAAAAAAGATTAACACATTCAATTCAATTAGAAAAATACAAGCAATTTTTAAAAGAAAATGGAAAGATATATTTTAAAACAGATGATGACGAATTATTTGAATCAAGCTTAATTTATTTTGAACAAAGTGGATTTAAAATTATAAAAAAGACATATGATTTACATCAAGAGCCAATCTTTGAAAAAAATATAGAAACTGAACATGAAAAAATGTTTTCAGAACAAGGAATCAAAATAAAAGCTTGTATAGCAAGTAGGATTTAGGGACGGCCCCAAAATCCTATTAAAATTTTAAACAAAATAGTTTATAGGAAGTTTCAATCAAAATTTTGCATCAGAAAGGAATGAAAAATGGACGAACAAGAAGTTTTAAAACATAGGGAAGACAAAGATTTTATGCTAAATGCTGTTAAAGAAAATGGGAAATTTTTAGATTTAGCTTCTGAAGATTTGAAAGATGATAAAGAATTAGTTAATATAGCTTTAGAACAAAATAGTGAAGCACTTGAATTTGCAAGTGATAGACTGAAAGATGACAAAGAAATTATTATGAAAGGAGTTCAAGGTGCACCTTGGACAATTTGTTATGCGTCAGAAAAATTAAGAGAAGATAAAGAAATAGCTTTAGTAAGTTGTAAAAATTATGGACAGGCTTTGTATTATATTTCGGAGAAATTACGAGATGATGAAGAAATAGCAAGAGTTGCAGTGAAAAATAAAGGTTCAATAATCAAATATGCAAGTGATAGATTAAGAGATAATAAGGAATTAGCAGAAATTGCAGTAAAACAAGACAAACAAGCTTATCACTTTCTGTCTTGGAGATTGAGACAAGATGAAGATATAAAGGCAATTTTATCTTAGGATTACAAAACTAAAAAAAATACTTGTACTTTTTGTCATTTACCTATATAATAGATTTACAAAACAAAAGAGGCATGATAAAAAATCTTGACCTTTTAAATTATTCTTCATGCCTAGTCTTTGTTCGTCTGTAAAATTTGTTTTAGCAAGTTTGTGTGAACATATTGAGGTTATAGAAAAGGAGAATATAAAATGTCATTTATTGAAGAAATTAAACAAAGAGCCAAACAAGATATTAAAACAATTGTGTTACCAGAGGCAGAAGATATTAGAATTTTAGAAGCAACTCAAAACGTACTAAAAGAGAAGTATGCGAATATTGTATTAGTAGGAAATCAAGAAAAAATAGAACAAAAGGCAAAAGAAAATGAAATAGATATTCAAGGAGCAAAAATTGTTGACCCAATTACTTCAACTAAATATAACGAGTATGCTGATTTATTATATGAATTGAGAAAACATAAAGGAATGACAATAGAACAAGCAAAAGAGTTGGTAAAAGAACCTGTTTATTATGGTATGTTGATGGTAAAAAGAGGTGAGGCAGATGGGTTGGTTTCAGGGGCTGCTCATTCTACTTCAGATACTTTGAGACCAGCATTGCAAATATTGAAAACTGGAGAACGGCACAAAATTAGTTTCTGCATTTTTTGTTATGGTTGTACCAAATTGCGAATATGGAGAAAATGGAACATTTATTTTTGCAGATAGTGGTTTAAATGAAAATCCAAGTGCAGATAATTTATCTGAAATTGCAATATCTTCTAGTAAGAGTTTTAAACAATTAATTGGAAAAGAACCAAAGGTTGCTATGCTTTCGTATTCAACTTATGGAAGTGCTAAGTCTGAATTGACCGAAAAAGTTATTGAAGCAACGAAATTGGTAAAGGAAAAAGATAGTAGTATTTTAGTAGATGGGGAATTGCAATTAGATAGTGCTATTGTGCCAGAAATTGCAGAATTTAAAGCACCACGGAAGCCCATTAAATGGAAATGCTAATGTTTTGATTTTTCCTAATTTAGATACTGGTAATATTGGATATAAATTAGTACAAAGATTGGCAAAAGCTGAGGCTTATGGACCTCTTTGCCAAGGGATTAGTAAGCCAGTAAATGATTTGTCAAGAGGATGCAGTAGTCAAGATGTGGCAGGGGTTATTGCTATTACTGCTGTTCAAGCCCAGCAAAATTGATAAAAAACATCATCTTGTGTCACTAACAGGCATAAAAATTTCTTCGATATACAACTCGTATTATCTCAAAAATTTGTATACCTATTAGCAACACAATATAACATTTTTTATCAATTTTGCAAATCAAAGAAAAAAACATCATCTTGTGTCACTAACAGGCATAAAAATTTCTTCGATATACAACT
>CAOKGO010000056.1 GCA_948468045.1 uncultured Clostridium sp.
ATCTTCCTTTAAACTTGTTGTTTTTCGTTTAAATCTGTTTATTTGTTTTTCTTTTAAATAATTATATCCATCTGCAGTTATTTCCCAGTCATTTGCTTCATTTTTAAACATATATCCCTTTCCCATAAGGTCATCTTTTTGTTTGTAAATAGCCTGTGGTGTAATTCCTAAATCACTTGATACTTGCTTTATTAAAAACACTTTAAACTACCCCTTTCAATAGTTTAAAAAAGTATAAAACAACTTTAATAAACTTTAATATTTTTTTAGTTTAATTTAGTTTACTACAAGTTTTTTTTATTGTCAAATTAAAACTTTTTCTTACAAACAACTACATTTTAAACCTTTTTAAACTTTGCACAAAATATAAATTTTTAGCAATAATAACTAAATTTTATACATTTTTCAATTAAACTGTATTTTAAACTAATTTAATAACAATACCAGAGAGAGTAAGGGAGTGAAAAAGGCAAAGTAATCCCATAAAACAAAAATTACTTTGCTTTAAACAATACCGTCGGTCGATCGGTCGTTCAATGTTAGTAAAGTTCAAACATTCCAGTTTGATACAACATAGTCTAATTTAGACAACACAAGTTAATCCATGTCATAAGTTGTAAATCCTCTTTAACTTTCCACCCCAAATTCTTTATATATTGCAGGTTTTCGATTTGTATGAGTTCCTGCTGACGCACAGCTTATATTACTAACATATAAGCAATACGAGGCGACTCTCTGCATGGGCTCGTCCACACCCCATAACCTTATTTTTTAGGTGTCAGTTACTTTGCATTTTCTCCACCCACTTAACTTAAATTTAAGTCATATTTAATTGTAATTGAATAAAAAATAGAGAGTACAATTCAATGCACTCTCTAAGCAAAATTCTCTTAAATACTTTATAGTTTATTTCAATTCGTTTAAATTCTTTTAAGTTTTTTTAAGTTTTGTATTGACATTTCTACAAAATTTCGTTAAACTATATATATCGAAGGTAGTTGTTTTGAAGAATACCTTCAGAATATTTGCCTTTCGAGTAGCGGTCGAAAGGTTTATTTTTTTATCTCTTATTCAATTGAAATTATAATATATTAAATAAAATGAAATGTCAACGATTTTTGCTGACATTTTTCTTTTCGTTTTCCACAGATATTTTATTTCCCTACAAAAAACTACATTTTAGGTGAAAAAATTTTTCTTTCCTTTCACTAGGACGAATATATTTTTCTGCAGCAATAAATACTCTACCGCATTGTAACGAGATTTATATTAAAATGTACTGCTATCGCTTATATGGTCTAGCTTATAAGCAAGTCCACTAGGGGGACACCCCTCCTTCGCTCGTACCTCCCTCACCCCCGTTTTATTAGAGAAAGAAATAAAGTTATATACCTTAAATAAAAAAATGCCTTAAAATTGATTCTCAAATGAATAAAATTGTATTTTATATATCTGCAGAACAAAAAAAGAATAAAAAAATAAAATTTGACATATAATAAATTTGGTGTTATAATAATTTTAGCAATGAAACGTAACCGATTCATGCTGACACCAGATATGTGAGTGATGACACATATCTATTTTTTTTGTAAAAAAACAGAGCAGGTGATGAAACTGCTCTGAACTGATAAATCAGTTTTTGCTGTTGGTGTCTTGGTATTTCTTTAATTCTTCTTCCAATTTTTCAATTTTCTGAAGTAAAATCCATACCAATAAATAACCGATTCATGTACTCTGACACCCCCTTTCTTCAAGGGATTACCCTACAAAGTAGGGTTGGTGCTAGTATATATTAAGATGGACATTTTGTCCATATATTACTGCCTACTTATCTTCTTCTTCTCTATTAGCCATTGCATATTCAATACAATTTAGTATTAGGGTATTCATTGAAATATTGTGTTTATTTGAATAACTTGCTATATCTTGATGTAATTCTTCTGGTAATCTTAAAGTAAATTTTATATCTACATTTTTATAATTTTCTGGTTTAAATTTCTCAAATTTCATTTTTATCACCCTTAAATAATATAACCGTTTTTAGCCTTATATTCACACCGTTAAATTTTGACATTGTATTTTAAGGTCATAAGTGCTAAAATATATGTCGAGGTGATAAATAATGTATTCAGATATAGCATTACAAATAGCAATTAAATTTAATGAATTACCTGCAGAAAAACAAATACTAATAATGCAATCAATTCTTATAATTGCAGAAGTAATTGCATTTTTCTATATAAGGCATATTACTAAAATAGATTAAGCAAGACCAAACGGAATTGCTAATTTTATATTAGCAATGTAGTGCGGTAGCTCTGGGGTAGAAAATACAAAGTATTTTCGTAGGGGCGAGAATAGCCCCTGCAATACCTATGCTTTAGTATAGGTATTGTTCTGCAGAATAAAAAAATATACATGCCGTTTTGGTATGTTTTTTTATTTCTGCAGGAGGGGGTCAAGGGGATCACCCTTGCAAGTTTACCAATAATTTTTTCGTTAGAAAAATATTTTGGTATAACTTGCTACACCAAAAATATTATGGTATAATAAGTATGTCGCTGGAGGTGATAATATGAATTGCGAAAAATTTACAAGAAATCAGTCTGGAAATATTTTAGTACATTGTAATAGGAGTGATCCAAATAGAACTTACAAAAATCAAGAAATACATCACAACAGAACTTTTTTAAATTATAATTTAGCACCAAAACACGAGAATATGACTGATTTTGAATTTATGAAAAACAGATGTGAAAGTTTAAAAATCTTAAAAAGAAATAATGTAAATTGGTTAGTTTCTTGGGTTGTTACTATTCCTGCAGATTATACTGGAAGTCAAGAACTATTTTTTAAAGAAGTCTATAACTTTTTTGAAAAAAAATATGGAAAAGAAAATGTGGTTTCTTCCTATGTTCACTTAGACGAAACAAGTCCCCATATGCACTTTTGCTTTGTCCCTGTAATATATGATGAGAAAAAACAGACATACAAAGTAAATGCGAAGGTTTGTATAAACAAAGTTGAATTACAAAAAATACACCCAGAAATGCAAGAATATTTAGAAGAAAAATTACAAACAAAAGTAAATATCCTAAATGGTGCAACAAAAGAAGGAAACAAAACAGTAGAACAATTAAAAAATGAAGAAAAAATAAAACAAAAAGCTATAACAGAATTGATAAAAAACCCATCTGAAGAAATAAAAAAAGCAGTAATAGAAAATATACCTGAAGAACAAAAAAAATCAATAGTTGAAGAAGAAATTGAAACTGTAAAAGAAGAATTAAAAAGAGATCCTGAATTTATAAAAATATGTAAAAACAAGGCAATGTATGAAAGTGAAAAAATAGAAGAATTAGAAGCTGAAATAGAAGATTTGCAAGGCAAAAAAGATTATATTAAGGAAAGTATCGCAGACCTTGAAATACAACATAAAAAACAAAGAAAACAATTAGAAGAAGAATATGAAAAGGAAAAACAAAGATATAACACAAGAATATTAGAAATGCAAAATACAACTATTGAACAAGAAAAAAATAAACCTTCTTTTTGGAACAAAATAGCCGATAAAATATTTAATTTTAAAATTGTTGCAACTATTAGTTTTGTAATGTATCAACTTTCTCACCAAGTCCCTCCAGAAAGAATTTTAAAAAATGTAAAACAATTTAGAAAAAACTATGATAGATATGTTGATAATCCTGAATTAGTACAAAGAGAATTAAAAACAATGGAATACATGGACATAGGACTAGAAAAAATTGAAAGTAGTGAACAAAAAGCTTTAATTAATGAAAAATCAAGAGATGATTATGATTTAGAAATATAGTATAATAGTAACAATTAATAATAATATAAAGAGGGATTCATTCCCTCTTTATATTATTATTAATTGTTACTATATAAATTAAAAAACCTCTCACTAACTTAAACTATTAATTAAATCGACTATATTTTGTGTTATTCTAACACCAAAAGTTATATTTGGTCTACTAGTATAATAGCCGTTTATTTATACCTATTACATATTTATTTGAAGTCTGATAAATAGGTCCTCCACTAAAACCTCCTACAACTTGGGCAGTTGAATCAAACCATCTATCATGAGTATTTGATACTGATCCAAAAGTATAATATTGGTAATGACCACCTTCAAAACTTCCTGGATATCCTATATCTCCTACACTCCTACCGTCGAAATCAGAATTATTAGCATAAGTCTGACAAGCATACCAACCAAATCTTGAACCTAAATCTTGATAAAGAACACAAAGACACCAGTCATAATCTGCACTATGTGAAGATGTCCAGTTATTTGAATAATATACTTGAGCCCAACCATCTGAATATCCTTCATACGGTCCTCCAGCATAAGCTGGATAAAATCTCCAGTCATAAAATTCATTATTATCGTCCATTACACAGTGAGCTGCAGTCAAAACTAGATTTCTTCCAACCAAAAAACCTGTACCTGCATTTTTTCCACTAATACTTATTAGTCCGGTATGAAAGTTTGGATCTGCCGTGACATCATAAACCCTATTAAACACTGCCTTTGGTTGTAAAGTATTTAGTTTAGAATTAACTTTATTTAAAGTGTAACCTTCAGTAACGTTAGAGCTTTTACTTTTTAATGTATTAATTTGCCTTAATTCTTGCATATCAACTTCCGTCGTTTTTTTTGTCCTAGCATCATATTTCATTATTTTTTCATCTCTGCCTACTGATTTCTGCATTTTTTCCAAATTTTCAACCATTTCATCTGTAACTTGATAAGGTTGAATATTTTCTGTGTTTGCATTTACTTTTAAATTAGAAAAACTTAAAAATGAAAAAAATAGAAATAATAAAAAAATTAATTTTGTTAATTTTTTAACCATACATCCCCCTCCTTTTTTAATTCTATAATAGGTATATCACTAATCTTTAAAACAATCAATAAAATTTTAAAGATTTTTACATTTTTAAATTCTTCTTTTATATAAATTGATAGAATTACTTTTTATTTATTAATTTTAAATGCATCTGAATAAAAGTCTATATAACTATTATTTTGAGGGTTAAAAATTGGTTTAACAATCCTATATTCTCCAACATTTAATTCTCCATAGCAATAACTCCAATCTATACTTTGTTTGTATTGATTGTTTTCATCTTTCCAATGAGAAATAGCTGGTGTAATTAAATCATTAATCGGTTCTAAATCAATCCACGCTTCATTTTCTTTTTTTTGGATCCTAAATCCCTCGGTCCAAGGAAGGTTTTCATCGTTATTATCAGTTACAATAATAGTAACACCTTTATTACTTACACTTGTATAATCTATATCTATGCTTATTTTGTTAAGATTTATATGTCCTTCTTCAATATTAGCATATTTTTCATTCTCCAAATTTAAACTTGATGAATCTTCTTCTTGATCTAATAAAACATTTTGTTTATGGTTAGCTTTATAAAGAAAAATAATAATCGTTCCTATAATAAAAATAATAAAAATTACTATAAAAATTTTAGCTTTCATAAAAAACCTCCTAACTTTCTTTATTTGTTTTATTCCAAAATTGCCACCAATGTTTTTTATTATCTTCTGCAGTTCCTAAAAGATAAGTTTGATATTGTGCATTCGTTTTAATTCTTTCACTTTTTTCTTCTTCATATAAATTTTTAAAATATTCAACTTGTTTTTTCTGCTCATTTAATTGATTTTCATAGCTTTGCTTTATTTCTTCAATTCGAGTTTCATAAAAGTTTTTTAAAGTTTCATTTAAACCTAAAAAAGCAGTTTCCTTTGTATTATCAATGCTTTTTGTTTCATCTTCCTTTAAACTTGTTGTTTTTCGTTTAAATCTGTTTATTTGTTTTTCTTTT
>CAOKGO010000057.1 GCA_948468045.1 uncultured Clostridium sp.
TTTAAGTTGTAATTTACATAAAAATGTCGCAAAGGAAACGTCCCCAATACGACATACTGTATTTAATCTCTGCCCTTATTGTAATTCTCTATATTTTAAAATGCATCGCTTTCAATCATTCAGTTCTACTTGATATAAAGTACCACACGAAATCCAACATTAATGTCAGGGCGGCTAACAGTGAAGTAATAGCGGTAGCACGCAGGGTAAGTATCAGAAGCACCGGGGCAACAGCCTCCACGAATCACGCGATACTGTCCACTAGTTGCATAATGTGAATCCTCTTCTGTCCACTCCCAAAGATTACCTGCTACATCATATATATGATATACTTGTGTTGTTTTACTAGCACCTGTTGTTAATAAATCTCCATTATCACTACTATATTTCGTTGTTGTTCCTGTTGTTTCAGTTCCGAATGGTTTTAAAGTCCAAATACTTGAATTTGTTGAATTATAATCTGCTCTCGCTAATCTTCCTGTATATGATATTGAGTTATCCATATAGTTTCCCCATTTTGATGAATTTGTTAAATCTGCTTCTGTTAATGTAACTTTACTATCCCCTGTTGTCTCTCCTATTGTTTTCCCTACCATTTTTTTTAACATTACATCCCACTGTGTTCCTGTTATTAATCCACTACTTACATAATTGTTATTGTACATTCTTTCTGCACTTGTTTTTGAATATGTCCAATCTATAAAACTCCAAGTTATAATACCTGCCTTACTTTGTGGTAGAGCATCTATATTATAATCTTTAAATTTTTGATTATTTACTATATTACCAGTGTATTCACTTATTGTACTTGCTAAGCCTGCCTCATATCTTGCAACATAAAATCCCCCATATTTTTCTATTTGTGTTAATTCTGATTTTGGTGTTGTATTATCCCAATAAGTATTTGCATAATTTGTATTATTAGTTGTTGGTTTCTGTTCTCTATCATTCCAAGTATCACATTTTTTATAGTCGCTTGCACTGCATGGTATCCATACAAATTGATTTCCTTTTAAATTTCTAGTATATTCATATGTTGTTTTATCTAAACTTGTATCATTTTCTTTTTTTGTTTCTGGATTATAACCATATCTATCTTCTCTATTATCTGATATTATTACTCCTGTATCTAATGTTCCACCTACATAGTAAAAATCTTTTGGCACTGGCACTGTATCTCCATTTCCTATACTTACTGCATATACTGTTGCTACTTTTGTAAGATTCTTTACTTCTTGTCCATTTTTAGTGTTTGTATATATTACTGTTTCTTGTCCCCAACCATCTTTTAATGCTACTTCTTTCCCCATCTCTTGTGGATTTTCTGGAGTGTTTTCTGGTAAGTTTCCTATTCCTAATTGTTTATATAATTCATTTAATTCTCTTTGTTCATCTTCCGCAGATGCTAGATATTTATCTCTCGCTTCGTTTGCTTTCCTAAATATTCCATTTTCTCCTAAACTTAAATTAATTCCTACGCCTGCTAAAATGATTAATATTATTATCGTTATTACAAGCGATATTAGTGTTATTCCTTTTGTACTTTTAATTTTGTTCATCTTTTGAATTCCTCCATTTATTTATGCATTTATTTAATCATATCATAACATAATCTATCTTACAATAATTTTCAAGATAAAATTTTCCCATTAGCGTATACTTTCTATACACACTACATCACAAACAATATTATAAAATCAAGGAAATAATTATTTTTTTGGAGAATAGAATGAAAAAATTTAATGAACAACGTAATGTAGTAGGTAATTTAATAAAAGAATATAGAGAAAAGAACAATTATACTAAAACTCGGTTTATCTCAAAAACTAGACTTACTAGGTGTTGAACTTGATAGATTTGAGATTTATAAAATAGAAAATGGCAAAATGATAGTAAAGGATTTCGAATTGATTGCTTTATCTATTGTTTTAGATATTCCTTTTGATGAAATAAAAAAATTAGTAGATTTTTAATATCTAAATTTTATATTTTTTTTAGGTGATAGAGCTTTCATAATGTAAGCTCTATCTTTCTAAATCCCATTCTTTTGCTTTTTCTTCTCTTTTAAGTTGTTTTTCTGGATCAATATACATATTATTCTCTTTTTCAAAATTTTTAACTAATTCTTTACTTTCTCCAATACCAAATTTTTGACTCTTAAACTTGTCCGATGTATCCACCAAATATCTCAATCACCTGGATAAGAAAATGTAGCATTTTTGTATTTTCCAACTAATGCACCTACAAATATAACTGATGAACGCATTTGTCTCATTAATTCTTCTAGTATTTCAAATTTTAAAATTTTGCTCGTATCTATTATTACTCTGTTCTTTTTTTAGTTACTTCTCCTCCTATTTGTTTTAATATTTCGAACATCATTTGAGTATCATGTATATTTGGTACATTATACAATGTAGTTTTTCCATTATGCAAAATAGTTGCTGCAATTATCGGTAATGCTGCATTTTTTGATCCTGATACTGTTACCTCTCCTTCTACTTTTTTCCCTCCTTTGATTATGTATTCTGACATTTTTCTCCCACCTTTCACTTTTATTTCTATATATTATGTTTTCTAAAAGTGAAAAGTTCTAAAATTTCAAGACTATTCTTAAAATTTTAAAACTTGTAATCTAATAAAATATATGAAATTAAGGAAATTTTCACAACTAAATTTTGCCGTAAATTAAACTTACTTAGTGTTACCATGTATAATTGTGATATTTATTAAATGAATATCGAAAAAGGAAAGATAGGATTTTGAGGTCATTTTTAAGTTGTAATTTACATAAAAATGTCGCAAAGGAAACGTCCCCAATACGACATTTATTTTCTTCTGTCAACAGCATAGCTACTTCCCATAACTGATTTTGCAGCATGTTTTACCTGAGCTCCAATTTCTCCAATTTCTAATATGTTATTAAATCTATTCTCATCTGCTACTACTACTCCAATAGATAAAGATGTTAGCGGAAATTGTTCTATTATTCCTTTTCTATTGGCGACTTCAATATATCCTTTTTCTAAGTCATTTTCTGTAAAATATTTTACTACATCATTGTCAAATTGTGCTATTATATTTTGACATAGTTTTTCACATATAATGCCTGGTATAAGAGCTACAAAATCATCTCCTCCAATGTGTCCAACAAATGTATTTTCCATTCCACTTTCATGAATACATTTAATTATAGTTTCTGCCGTAAATCCTATTATTTCATCTCCTTTTAGAAATCCATATACGTCATTATAAGCTTTGAAATTGTCTAAGTCTAAATATAGAACACAAAAACTTTCTTTTTTCATTATTCTCTTTTTTAATTCAGCATGTATTTGTACGTTTCCTGGTAATCCTGTTAATGGACTTATTCTTCTATTTGTTGATAGTAATCTATTTAAGTTTTTTACTGTATGATATAAATATTGCTCATCTACAGGTTTTTTAATAAAATATTCTATTGATTCTTGTAATATTCTTAGTCTATGTTCTTTTTCTCCTTTAGATGATACTACTATTACTGGTGTTATGGTATTATCCTCATCTTTTCTTATTTTTCTACACAAGTCAACAACATCACGGTCAATAGCATCTTCGTTGATAACAATTAAAGATGGTATATTTTTTAATGCAATATCTATTTGTTGTGTTTTTACACTTGTAAACTTATATTCTGGATCATCTTTAAATAACTCTCTAAAGATAACTATTGAAGAATCATCATCATCTATTATATATACATCTTTTATCATTTAAAATTTCCTCCACTTTTACTATAACTTTTAAGTTTATTTATTTTTCTTCATTATATACAAAAAAGCTTGATTATTTCAAGCCTTTTTGTTTCTTTTTTACTCTTTTTTTTCTTAATTCTATTTTTTGGTTTAAAATCTGTGTTATTTCATTAGTGTTTATAGCTGGGAATGCCTTTTTTAAACGGTATACATTTTTATATAAATGCAAAATTGTTTTATTCCTTTTCTTTTTTAAACTTTCAACTAATTGTTGTATACTTTCTGTTGATACTACTTTTTCGCCTTTTTCCTTTTTCAGTTTTCTAATTTCCTTTAATTTTTCTTTTATCTCTTTATTAATATTTTCTATTTTATCTAAAGTTGATTTCATATTTTTTACATGAATAATTGATGTAATCATATCTACTATAAATATTGTAAATAATACTGCAACTATATAGTTTATTAGATTTGTATCTATCTTTCTTAATATTTCTTGTACAAATGGATGTATATATTTTACAAAAAGTACTCCTAATATTCCCCAACAAAGTGAATTTGTTAAACATATTCTTCCTTGTAAATTAATTTTATGGTCAGAATAGTCCCAATATTTTGTGTTAAATGTTTTCTCTAGAAATACTCCAACTACATATTCCCATAAAGTTAATACAAAAATAGCTATAAAAAATAGTAAAATTGGTTTACTTTTAAATCCCTCTAAAAATAGGAACATAATTGTTGCTCCTATTCCATATATTGGACAAAACGGGCCTTTTAGAAAGCCCGTATTTATTATTTTTTTTTCACATATGGATCTTACTATTGATTCCATAACCCATCCTAAAAAAGAATATATAATAAAATATGTGATTATCTCTACTAGATTAATACTCATAATACCTTTCCTTTATTATCTCTTTTATGTATTTTATTTATTTATTTGAGTTGTAAAGGTCTGTTCTACATTACTTTCATTATATGCTATTACTTCTATTTTATTTTCTCCATCATTTAGTTCATAAGAATATTCAAATTCTTTTCTTTCTTCTAATTCTAATACTTGGTCTAAATTTAATGTGTATTTCTTTTCATTTATTTTAAATTCTACCTTTTTAATTCCTTGTTCATCAGATGCTTTTATAGTAAATTTTCCATCTTCTGCTTCTATTACTTCTACTTTTGGTTTTGTTACTCCATTTACTTCTTGTTCTTTGGTTTCGGTTTTATTGTTTTCATCTACTACAATTACTGTTAATTTGTGTAAACCTTTTGGTATTTCTATAATTTGCTCTCCTTGGTTTGCTTCAATATCTACTTTTGTTTCTTCGTTTTCATCCCAACGATATGTCATATATTGAAGTTTGTTTCTTCCATTTGCTATTATTTTTAAGTTATTTCCATCTGGCTCAATATTTATATTTATTGGTTCTTCTATTGTATATACTTGGGTGTATTCAATTTCTTCACCATTTACATCTATTGCTTTTACTGTTAATGTATTTACACCAGTAGGTAATTCAATTGTTGTTTCTACTTCTTGTTTATTATTACATGGTATTGGAATATCTGTTTCGCTATTCCAATTGTATATTACTTTAGCTAGTGACTTATCATGTGTTACTTTTAGTAAAATTTGTTCTTCTTGTGTATTTTCTACATAAATAACTGGCTTTGTTTTTTCTACTTCTTTTGTTGCATCTTTATACATTGAATAAGATCCTGAACCTATAATAAATACTCCAAATATTAAAATGCTGATTGCAAAAAATTTTAATATACTATGTATATTTGCAGGACCTCTATTTCTAGTTTTTTGATTTTTTACTTTTCCATTTTTTATACTACTATTATCTACACTTAGTATTTGATTCATTTTTTCACCTCTTTTGTTAGATTATTTTGATTATATCATACTGTATTTGGGTTGTAAATATTTTGGGCTAAATTTGTTTTTGCAAATTTGTAGAAATTTTATATTAGGAAGTTCGGATAACTTTCCTAAATATAGAACAAAAGAGGCATGATTAAAATTTTATGACTTTTTAGATAACTTTTC
>CAOKGO010000058.1 GCA_948468045.1 uncultured Clostridium sp.
TTAGGAATACTAGTATGTGGAATAATCCTAATCAAAAAGAAAATTCTAAAATAACGTTTGGGCATAAATGGGACAGGCACAGAGTAGCCCTTTTGGGCATAAATGGGACAGGCACCAATATGCCCACAGATACCTAATAAAAAGCATGAAAATATTTTTTCATGCTTTTTTGTGTTATGGAAAAATCGCCAATTTTTCCATAACATCAAACATTCTACACAAATTTACTAAAGTAAATTTGGCAGACGAACAAAAACACAATCCCTTTATTATTACGCAAAATTGAAATAAAGAAGAAACAAGAAAATAAAAAACAATGTGAAATTATCAAATGTAAACAATGTAACAAAATTGTAAATAAAACTTAATAAATCGACACAAAAAGTGTAAAATGAGCATCCCTAGGACAATAGAAACAGCTAAAAAATAATGGAAAAACCTACTATTTACAAAGCAAAGAAAAAAGAGTATTGTAAAAATAGAATAAGATACAAAGGAGTGACATAAAATTGAAAAACAAAACCAACCCAAAAATCCAAATAAAATATATTCTATTACTATTACCACTATTATTAAGTGTATTATTAGCAAGCAAATGGCTACCCAAAAATAGCCTTGCAAATGATGCAAAAGATTTAGAAATAGAAGCACATCTAGAAAAATATATAAACTATGAAATATCAGAAAATGACAAAGGAACAATAATAGCATACCAAATAAAACACACACCCATACAAGACAACCAAAACAGTCAAATAGAGTTAAAAGTAAATAGAATAGATGAATTATATCCAAATTATATAAAAGTGCTAAACAAACAAAATGGAATCGAGGAAAAAAGCGAATATAATAAAGAATCAGGAACAATAACAATACAAACAGAAAAACAAAATAACGAATACATTATATTTTGCAATTACGAAACAGATACACAACAAGAACAAGAAAGAGAACTAGCATTACAAGTAAACACAAAAACAACAACCCAGCAACAAAACGAAGAAAACATAGTAAAAGAAACAAGTAAAAACTTTAGTGTAACAGTCAAAGAAAACATAGGAGAACTAACATCAATTCAATACCAAACAAAAGACATATATGATGGATACATGAAATCTAATCAAATAAATGGAACAAACTATAACACAACATATCAAGAAAAACAACAAATTACAATAAGCAAAAAAAGCTATCAAGACAAATTAGTTCTAGTAGAAAATAACACATTTAATAACAAAAACTTAATATATAAAAACACAAAAATAACAGAAGAAAACATAAAAAATCTATTAGGAGAAGACGGAACACTTGAAATATTAAATCAAAATCAAGAAATATTAGAAACAATAAACAAAGACACAAACTGGGAAGAAAATGGAAGCTATACAATTAATTATGAAAACCAACCAGAAGAACTAATTATAAAAACAAGTAAAATACAAAATGAAGGAATACTAATTTTAGAACATGAAAAACAAATAAAAGCCGAAACATCTACAATAGACCAAAACCAAATAACAACAAAAACAAATCTAATAGGAATACAAGAAATAGAAAACCCACAAGAAAACAAAATAGAAGAAAAACAAATATACAATAAAAATAATGAAAAAACAATAGAAATAAAAAACGCAAAAACAAATATAACTATGGATACAAATACAAAAAAATGGACAAACAAACAACAAAATGAAGTAACATTTGAAATACAATTAAATAGTAATACACCAAAAGACAACCTATTCAAAAATCCAAGCATAAAAATAAAATTACCAAAAGAAGTAGAAAAAGTAATAATACAAAACAGCAGTATATTTTATGAAAATGGATTAGAACTACAAGAACCATACACACAAACAGATGAAAATGGAGAGATACAAATAATTACTAACTTAGAAGGACAACAAACAGAATATTGTGAAAACAACTTACAACTAGCAACAAACATAAAAATAACAGCAACAGTAATACTAAAAAAAGATATAAAAAATGAACAAGCACAAATAAAACTAGAATATAGTAACCAATATACAGAAAACGAAGAAATAGAAATTGAAACCAAAGAAACACGGAATACAAATTGAAAATTATCAAGAAGAAACACAAGAAAACGAAGAAAAAATCAAAGAAAATCAAGAGTACAGTCCAATAATAGCAGAAAATAAAACAAATACAAATGGATTAAAATTAGAAATATTACCAATAAAAGGAGACACAAAAATATCAAATGGAGACACACTTTATGAAGGAGAATACATCAAATACAATATAAAAGCAACAAACATATCAGACCAAACAATAAAAAACATAAAAATAGTAGGAAAAATACCAGAAGGAACAACATATGCAGAATTAGATGCAGACTATGAAAATGATTCAGGAGAATATAAATATAACTATGAAAAAGAAATAAAAGAAAAAACAATAGAAATAGAAACACTAGAATCAGGAGAAACAACAACACAATTTTACGAAGTAAAAGTAGATAATTTACCAAAAGAACAAAGTAAAAAAGATATTAACTCAAAAATAGAAGCATTTATAGGAGAAGAAAAAATTGCTAATTATGAGTTAAATAATAGCATTGAACCAGCAGAAGTACAAGTATTTTTAGGTTCATTTATGTATGGAGGAAAAGACAGATGGCTTTATGAATTTACAGCAACAAGTGAAACAAAAAAAACAGTAAATATCCAAGTAAAATTACCTAAAATTTTCACACCAGAGAGCTATTATATCGATTCTAGAGGAGAAAATATAATCACCAAATATGATGAAAACGAAATACCAAAAGATAATATATATAATTTAGAAGTAGAAACAGGGAAAAGCTATATATTAGCAGGAAATTTAGATGCCACAAAATTAGAACAACAGGTACAAGATAATAAAATATGGTTAACTTCTACTGCAAAGGTTACAGAAAATAACAAAACATACAATGCAAATGAAAATAGAATATTATTTGAATTTGAAACACTTGAAATTTATATGACTTCAAGTAATGAAGGAGAAGAAGTAAAATATGGTGAAGAAATAGAATATAACATCACTTTAATGGAAAAAGGAAAGTCTAATGGAATAGAAAAACAAAGTATTAGTGTTAATCTAATTGATTTTTTGCCAAAAGATATTGAGCCAATTAGTGTTACTTATGAAAATTGGAAAGAAGAAACCGAAATGGTAGAAGGGGTTGAAGTAGCAACAGGAAAATTCTATAAATTAGAACCTGTAACAGAAGACATTCATACAAGCTATGAATTTGCTGATGGAGAAAAATTACCAAATGTAGACCTATATCTAACGATCCCATATGATGAAACCATTCAAGTAAAAATTAAAGCAAAAGCAGGATTTGTTTATCAGAAAACAAAAGTAGAAAATACAGTAAGAGCAGAAAGCTATTCTGTAAAAAGCAAAAATTCAAATACAGTTACACACACGATTTTGCCATATAATTATGATGAGTTACAAGAAGAAATAGAAAAACCAGATGATATTGTAAATCCAGGCGAAGAAAACAATGATACCAATGATCCTAATAATCCAACAGACAAAAATGAAACTTATAGTATAGCTGGTATAGTATGGTTAGACGAGAACGAAGATGGTAGAAGACAAGAAAATGAAACTACTTTAGAAGGAATAACAGTTATGCTAGTTGATAGAAAAGATGCAAGTGTAATAAAAGAAAGTATAAAAACCACAGCAAAAGGAACTTATAGCTTTTCTAATTTAAACCAAGGAGATTATGTAGTTTTATTTCAATATGATACAAATAAATATCATATAACAGAATATCAACAAAAAGGAGTACCTAGCAATCAAAACAGTGATGCCATAGAAAAGGAAACAAACATAAACGAAAAAACATTAAAAGTAGGAATGATAGAGATAAGTAACCTAAAAAATTCTGTTTCAAATCAAGACATTGGATTTATACAAAACAAAAAATGTGACTTTAAGTTAGAAAAAAGTATTTCTAAAGTTATAGTAACAACTAAAAATGGAACAAAACAATACAATTATCAAAATCAAAAACTAGTAAAAACAGAAATAAAAGCAAAAGAAATAGAAGGAGCAACAGTAACAATTGAATATAAAATAAAAGTAACAAATAATGGAGAAGTAGCAGGGACAGTCGAAAAAATAATAGACTATTTACCAAATGAATTAAACATTTCAGCCGAATCTAATAAAAATTGGAAAGCTAACAAACGGAGGGCAACTAATAAACACCAGTCTTTCTAATCGAAAAATACAACCAGGAGAAAGTAAAGAAATAACTTTAATTGCTACAAAAAAAATGACACAAAATAATACAGGAAATGTAAAAAACAAAGCAATAATAGAAGAAATAAATAACTCTTCAAAAATAAAAGATAATAACACAAGTAATAATGAATCTGAAGCAGAAATCATTATTTCTATTAGCACAGGTATGATTGTATATCTATCAATTGGTGGTATATTAGCAACAATGATAATAATAGCAATTATCATAGCAAACAAAAAAGGAATAAAAATAAGAAAAATACCAATTTTCGTATTAATATTTGCAAGTTTAATTGCATTAGGAGTTAGCAACATACAAGCAGATACTAGTAGCAGTGCAGATTCATTAAAACAATCGGTAAAAGAACAAATTTTAAAAAAAGCAAAACAATATCGTTTACCAGAATCAAAAAGAACTACATTTTATCACATAGGGTTTGATGAAAGAGGAAGATGCGTATTTGCAGGTGGACCAACAGGAAGAGGTTATTGTAAAGATCATTTAAAAGCCCCTGTTATAGAGGGAGACCCAAGTCTTTGGTTTTATTGTACAAATGATGCTGATATAGAAATAAAGGGGATTTCAGAAATAAAAATAAAACAAAAAGATGGTGTAGGAACTTTACAAAAACTAGATGCAGATAACACTCCAATTCCAATGAAAGTAGTAGGAAACTATTATATGTATGGTCCGTTTAATGCAAAATGTGATGGAGATGGTGTTTTCGCATGTAATGCTTACAATCTAAATGGAGGATTAATTAGTAATAAAATTGTTTGCGATAGTAATGGAAATGCAGTTACTATTCAGGGAAGTGGAAATAAAACTTTTTATATTAAAATTCCAATTAAGGGATTTTCAGGTCTTTCTAAAGTGGAATTAGGAAAAAGAACAACTGGAATATACGAGTTTGAAGCAAGTGTAGTAGGAAATGAAATGTTTAATCCTGAGATGGGAAAAAGTTACCAAAGAGTTATGCCAACAACAGACTTTGTTATAAGTATTGTACCTTGGAAAGGAGAAATAAATGGAAACACCATAATAACATGGACAACATTTAAAGGATGCTTAGAAATCATAAAAC
>CAOKGO010000059.1 GCA_948468045.1 uncultured Clostridium sp.
GAAAAAATCCCTCCTTGATATTTTTTATTTTATCACGGAAGGATTTATTTACACAGCTTTTTCTATACTCTCTAACATAACTCTAAAACAGTAACAATGAATTTAGATTTAAAAATAAAATTTTATTACTATCTAAAATAACACAACTCTAAAACAGTGCCATATCAAATCACCTCACCTTTCTCGTTTTATTGCTATCTAAAATAACACAACTCTAAAACTATACTTCTATTTTTTTCTTCTTTTATGTATAACTCTATTTTTTTATTTTCTTCATAATAAAACTGCTTATTTTATTTGTTATCTATCTTTTTATTCTTTAACTTTATTATTCGATATGCATTTATTTAATATTAATATATTTTATTATATTGACATATAGACCTTATTATATTATCATTTGTAATCATGATTGTTATTTCTTTTTTTCCATCACTAATTATATATGTACCATTTCCACTTGAATTAATTATACTATAATCAGACCAATTAAATTCTTTTATTTCTTCTTCTTTTAATTCTGTAAAATAGGGACTTGTTTGTATATTTAATGGCTCATATAACTTCATTGCTTTTTCAATGGATTTATCTTTCATAAAATCTGCAAATATTATTAATATCATTAAATCATCAGTGGCATACTTACTAATGTCTTCTACTTTTGTTTCTTCATGCGATGCCCAAAGTAAAAATTCGCTTTCAGAAATATCCTCTCCATTTTCTAATCTTGTTTGAAGCTCTGCTTGGGGAATTAAACCGGTATTTACAGTATAACTCTTTATTTTCCAACCTAGTAAAGAATTACTTAATTCTACATACATTTTTGTTATTTCTGCTGTTTCCTTATCTTCTAATAATACTGATGTAGCATTTTTCTTGTCCTCTGAATATTCAAACCTTAAGTTGCTTGGTTTTGTATTTGACAACAAGTCTAAGTATTCTAATTTTCCACTGCATAACTTTTTGGCTTTTTCATACTCTTTGTTTTCTATTAAGTACATAAATTTACTGACTGTTTCTTCTGGTGTTAAATTGTTTCTTAAGGCAAATATGGTTATTCCTGCTATAATTAAAATAATTACAACTATTATTCCCCATAATTTCCAATTCTTTAACATATTCTTTTTTTCTTCCATATTATCCCCTCCTACATTTAAGGATAACATAATCAAAACGCAAATATTGTCTCTTCTTGCTGTCATATCTTGTATTAATCGGGTTTTTTAGTGCCCTTGTTTGAATATATTATACTTATTTTGAAAGCAAGGTGAAATATATGTCTGATATAATTATGTCTTGTAATTTTTTCTTTGCACTTTCTATCCCTTTTTCTAATGCTTCTGTTTTTATTTTTAAATTTATTACCAATTCTCCAATTGTAGTTTGATTTGCCATCGTTTCACCTCTTTTCTGACATAATAAAAACACCTACCCAAGTAAGTGCTTTGTCTAATTTATACATCCTTTAATATTTCTTTAAAGTTTTATTACTATCCAAAATAACACAACTCTAAAACATTGCATTTAGAATGTTCAACACACTTGTTGTTTTATTACTATCTAAAACAACACAACTCTAAAACACATTTCTGTAAGTGCTTTTACAATTTTTATATTACTTCATTTCTTGTATTTTGCTTTTTAGCATTTTCCCATTTTTCTACTAGTTTTAACATTTCATTTTTAGAATGATTTACATATTTTATCAATAAAGCTTGTTGTTTATCTTTTATATGTATTACACCAAAATTAAAAATGTTCTCTTCTGCTGTTATATTTACTATTCTATATAAAGGAACTATCCTCTGTTTTTTATTAAATACTCCTATTTCAATTATTAGTTTTTCATCGTTATAGTAATATTTGCAATTCTTTAATATAAAATAATAACACAATGGTATTATAAGTAAAATAAATAAACTTCCGAAACTTAGTAATGTCAATATTACACTAATTGATAACCAAATAATAAAAATTGTTTTACTTATTGGCATATAATAGTAGTCTTCCATTTTCTACTCCCATCCATCATTTTTTTAATACATTGAAGCTTCTAAAACACTAAATGTTGCATTTTGCATTGCTTCTAAATCTTCAGAAGATATAAAATTAAAAGTATTAAATTCTTGACTTTGTCCTGCTGTTAACTTACTAGCATATATTGTATCAGTTTTTATTCTTGAACCATCTGGGTTAACTGCTTCAATTTGAATGCTAAAAGATTTTGTTTCTAGGGTTTTATTTGTAATCTTAACAGGAAGTTTTGTGTCTGTAATTCCATATTGTTTTTTTTCTACTTGAAAATCTCCTATTGAAACATCTACACCATTAGCTAAAACATCTTCTGTATTTCCTCCAGTTATTGTGTTCATGTTATCGCTAAATGTATTCATTGCTTCATCTAATGCATCTAATGTTGCTTTTTGTGCATTTAATGTAATAACAATTGCTAATATCCCTAAAATTATAGTTGTAATAGTTTTTCCTTTACTATCACGTTTAGCTAATGCTATAATTCCAAAAATAATAGCTAAAATCCCCATAATAAATGATAAATTGTTTATTATTGGAATAATAGATGTACAAATTCCTATAATTCCTAATACTAAACCAGCTGTTCCTAAGCCTGTTTTCTTTGTTTCTTCCATGAAATTCTCCTCCTTTTATTTAACATAAAAAGAGTATAACACATTATTTTATTTTTTCATGTCGAAAACCGTTGTCGAAAACAGGCTATTTAAAACTTTCATATAAATTATTTAATCTTTGTTGCTCATCAATCAGTTTCTTTTTCTCCTTTGTTTTTTGATACAGTATTATTAATTGATTTTATACATAATGCGATTCATATTATAAAAACAATTAAAAAAAACACATTACCTTTCCACCTCCCAATAAATATCAACTATTGTTTTTAATAAGAAAAATAATGTAAAACCTGCAATTAATATTGCTATTCCTCCTGCAATCCCATACCAATTAATAACAGTATCTGTATAATATCCACTACTATAATTTTTATAAGTACTTTGTGTCACAACTTCTAATTTTGAAAATTTAACCCATATAACTATTGCACCAATAATTGATAATATAATGTTTATATTCGCCATAATATTTAATTTGTCTGCATTGGTATTTTTAAATTCTTTTACATACTTTCTTTCGTATTCTTCATATTCGTCAAAATTAGTTTTACAATTTGAACAAACTTCATCTAATTCGTTTATTTTTTCTTTGCATATTGGACATTTCATATTATCCCCTCCTAATTTTAAGGATAACATAACCAAAACGCAAATATTGTCACTTTTTGCTGTCGTATTTTGTAGTAATTGGGTGATAAGTGCCCTTGTTCGTTATATTTTTTTCATCTATTGTTAATTCCCTTTTACTAAAACTCTTCTGCCCCTACTTCTTCATCTTCTTTACCATCAATTTTATTTAATTCTGAATATTCTTCCATTATTAGAGGAATTTCATCAATATAATAATCTTGCATAAACTCCTTTTTGCTTATTCCGATTTTAATGCAGATGGCAATTGTTCTTTGAAGCCAATTAGGGTCGTAATCTTGTTTATTATTGGCTTCATTTGGTCGAAAAAACTTTCTAATTCGTTTATTTTCCAAAATTCTTGAACAATGTCTAATAATTCTTTTGGTGTGAGTTCATTTTCCAATATGTCTTTATCTATTTCCATTATTTTTGATAAAAACTCTATTGTAAAATTAGGCAATATAATCAATAATTGCATAACTAAATTCATTATATTCTCCACTGCAAACATTTCTGACAATTTAAAATCTTGTCCATCTTTAGACAATTCTTTTATGAAGTCTTCTGGTAAATCTTTTAAAGTTTGTAGAGCTTCAAAATACTTGCCACAAGGCATCTTTCTTATCTCTACACCATGTATTGTTTTTGATTTTGGTAAACTTTTTATTTCATTACTTTTAGCCATTTTTTAATTCCTCCTAATATAAATTTTAGGAGAGTATTTCTACTCTCCTGTTACTGGTGTGCTTGGTATTGTGTCTAGCCATGTTAAGTCCGAATTTCCTGTTTCTGTATCTTTTATTGTAAATAATTTACTATCACAAGTTCTTGACATAAACATTCCCTCTATTTCTATTGCTCCATCTTTACTTGAACCTTTTGTCTCTAAATCCATTTTTATTTTTGTTACTTTACATTTATATTGTCTCCACATTCTATAAGTTCCGTCTGCTAATAAACCTCTATATGTACAGGCAAATTCTGGTGCATTATCTATTGTTGAGAAATTATATTCTTTTGTTGTTTCATCATAAGTTCCACCTTCTAGTTTTGCTCTTAAATCATTTGGCAATTCCTTTAATGTTAATGTAAATTTCTCACCATTTACTGTTTTATCAACATCCCATACCTCATCATCTGCATAAATATTTTCTTCTTCTGAGTCTATTTCTTTAGATAACTTTTGTGCTGATGGAATTAAAACTCCCTCTCCTACTGTATATTTTTCCAAAGTATTTTCCTCTAACGGGAAATACATAAATCTACTAAATCCTTTTAAATATTTTCTTGCCATTTTACATGACCTCCTTTATAAAATTTCTTCTTTTTCAAAACGCATTGTTTTGTGATATATTTTTGTCTCTTCTTCAAATAAATCTACTGCCAAAGTTCTTTCAAACTCTAAATCTTCCATTTTTTCATTTACTTCGATAGCAAGTTTTGAACATTTACTTGAACTTTTAGCCCATATATCTATTTGAATAGCAATATTACTGCTATACTCGTCATCATCTGCGAGAGTATAGAAAAAGTTGTGTAAATAAATCCTTCCGTGATAAAATAAAAAAT
>CAOKGO010000060.1 GCA_948468045.1 uncultured Clostridium sp.
CATTTTTGTCTAGTGCTACTAATATGTTGTTTCCTGCTGATATATCTACTATGTTTGTTAGTGTTTCATTTCTTGTTGCATATGGTTCATTTATATTGTATATATAAATCTCTCCAAATTTGGTTAATGCTATTATTTCGTTTGTACCTGCTGAGATTTTTACGATGTTTTCTAGGTTTGTGTTCTCGTTTATTTTTATTTGGGTAGGTTTAACGTCTGTTCCTTGGGCAGACACAGGGCCTGCCCCTACGACCCATAGGGTTCCGTCTGCTTTTAATACTACAGTGAATCCATTTCCTGTTTCTGTTTGTGGTACTGCTATATTGCTTGCTACATTTATTATACATTCTGCTAGTATTGTTTTTTCGTTTCCTTCTTCATCTTCATATTTATATGTTGCATATATTGTTGTGTATCCGTCTTTTAGCCCTGTTACTTCTCCATTTCCATCTACTTTTGCTATGTCTTCATTTGTTGAGGTCCATTCAAAGTCGCTTGATGTGTAGTTATTTCCCATTATGTCTGTGATTGATTGAGTGTTGTTTGTTGTGTTTTCGGTATTTCCTGGTTCTACTGTTAATTGTAGTTTCTCTCCTGCTTTTATATATGTTTGATTTATGTTTAGTTTTGCTTTTATTGGATATTCTGCTTCCCAATATAGTATTGGGTCTTTGTCATTTATGTTGTTTAAGTCATATGCAAATTTTTCTCCTAGTGTTATTGCATATGTTTTTAATTCATCTCTTGTTATTTTTCCTTCTGTATCTGCTACTACTGTTGTTCCATTGAATTTATTTGATGTGTTTAGTCCTTCATTTGTTGAGTATGTATTTTGTGTTTCCATTGCGTTGTAGTCTGTACTCCAGCCGTTTCTTCCTATTAGTCCTCCTATATTTCTGCTTGTTCCTGCTATGTTTATTGTTCCTTTGTTATATACATTTTCTATTTTTCCTGTATAGGTGTTGTCTGCATTTCCTGTTGCTCCTCCTACATAATTTGTATAACTTGTTCCTGTTACTTTTCCTGTGTTATAACTATTTGTTAGTTCTCCTCTTAATGCTCCTACTAACCCTCCTGACATTACTTCTGTATAATTTTGTCCTGTTATTCCTGTTCCTATTATTTCTGCTTTGTTGTAACATCCTTCTATTTTTCCATTTGATCTTCCTGCTATTCCCCCTATTACTGGTCCATACCAACTACTATTTGCGTTTGATACTTCTATTTTTCCTTCTATTTTTCCACTTTTTATTCCACAGTTTATTATTTGTGAACCTTCACTATTCCAACCTACTATTCCTCCTACATATGTGTTGTTTGCTGGTATTTCATAATTGCTTGTTATATCTATATTTTCTAGTATTACATTCTTTATTATCGCTGTTGCTTCTGTCTCTTTGAAGAATCCTAGTGTTTGATGTTCTTTTGTGTTTATGTATAGATTTTTTATTACATGATATTGTCCATCAAATGTTCCTGCAAATTTTGTTTCTGCTGTTCCTATTGGTTCCCATGTTCCTAGTTCTTCTGTACATATTTCACTTAAGTCTATGTCTTGCATTAAATATACTGTTTGTCCTTTATAATCGTTTCCTGCGTTTACAGAGTCTCTAAATATTTCTATATCTCTTGCATCGTATATGTATTTTTCTGTTTCTGTGTTTTCCATTTTCTTTGCTGTGCTTTTTGTTACTTCTCCCAACCTATTTGTTGTTATCTTTCCTCCATATATTGCAAGTATCGTACACAAAATTAGCAGTATTACTGCTTCTATTGCGTATTTTGTTCTCGTTTTTATTTGCTCTCTTAGTTTCTTGCTTTTCTTCATTGCAGTTCCTCCAATTTTTTATTTATTAGTTTTTAAAGCCCTTCGTCAGCCTTCGGCTGCCACCTCCCTTCTGTAAGGGAGGCAAGTTTTTTATTTCGCATTTAACTCCTTTATCTATATGAAAGTAAGCCTTTCTTCTTTCTCTTGGCTCCCTTATTTAAGGGAGCTGTCACGAAGTGACTGAGGGTTTTCCCTATAATATATTATAAAGATTTATTTTACGATTTCAATATCTCTTTTTTCGACTTTTTTCTCACGTTTTCTGTGCTTTTGCGGAAATAGCTTTTACATACTTTGTCTTTTTTTATTAAATTTTTATATCTTTTGTGTTACAAATATATCAAAAAGCTCCAATTTCCTTACGGAAACTAGAGCTTTTAATAAATTGTAAAATATATTATTTGTTTTATATTGTTTCATATTTATGATATTTCTTTATTGTTTCTAATTTTATGGGAAGAAAAGACATTTCACTTCCTTTATCAGTTTTACTCCATGGCGAATTTTCTTTGTGTGTTATATTAACTAATTCACTCGCTGTCATACCACCATATTTTTGTAATGTTTTATCTATACTTATTATTTTTTCTGTTCCATCTATTGCAAATAATATTCTACTTTTCGCTGACATTTCAGAAATGTTTTTACTATCAATATCTTCTGTTTCTTTTTCTATCGATTCATAACCATAACCTTTATAGTTTCTATATACTGTATCTACTACAGGTCCGTATTTAAAAGCAAAAATTTCATCTATAAATAATTTTTTTCCTGTATCACATAAATAATCTGCAAAGCAGAAATAAACTAATTTCTGTAATTTTAATTGTGTGCATTTGATTTTAGATAATATGTATTTTGCTACATCTACACCTTCTATTTTTCTATCCTTTTGTATAAGTTTTATGAATTCTTGTAAATTTTCTATTATTTTTACATCTTTAAAAAAATGATCTGCTTTATATACTGATTCCCAAGTTTCATTCTCCGCTTGTATCATATGTGTAGAAATAGACACATCTCTGCCACATTCTTTAATAATAGTATGAAAATGTTTTTCTATTTGCTCTTGTATGTCTTCATCTTTTATTATATAATCAAGTGCTATTCTTGTTCCTAAAGAATACGAACTACTCATAAATATAAAATGAGTTACCATAAATTATTCCCTCCTTTACTTTCTTTTTCCCATTTAATATAATCCTGCTTATATTTTTCATGAGAATTTATGTTTTTTGCTTCATCTGATTTATTCCATATTTGTAATTCCCATTGAAAATTATAATTGTCTTCTTTAAAATATACGTGTATTGCTTTATATTCTTTTTTTGATGAATTTATACATTTTAAATCTTTATGTTTTTGTTCTATAAATTCTAATATTTGCTCATATGTAAGTTCTTCTGAACATATAATTCTTATACCAAATATATCATTAAAACATTTATTTATAGATATTTTTCCATCTTCATGATTCTGTATATAATTCTTTATCTTAAATTCTATTGAGTTTTTAGTTTTTGTTCTTGTATTTACTTTTGCTTTTTCATTATTAAATTGCTTAAAATCATTAACTAACTGTATGTTATTTTCATTTATAAATTCTCTATAATTGAATATATTATTCAACATTATTTCATTGTTTATTAAATCCAATACTTGATTATTCTTTAAATTAAATTTAGAATAATAATTGCAATTTTTCCATTTTAAATTTAATTCTATATATTCTTTTTGTATAAAATTAATTAATTTATTCAAATCTTCTAACATTTTAATTTTTCCTATTATATATCTTATCATAAATTTATTATTTTGTGTTATATTTATTTTTTATCTACCTATATAGTATAAAACATTTGTTTTTGTTTGTCAATCTCTTTATTTAATTTTTTATTTTTTCTCACTGTACCAAAAACGTCCCTACATTTATTGCCATTTCTTTAACGAAATATTTCATCATATAAACTCCTGCAAAATTGCTCCGCAATTTTTCATGCGTTTTTATGATTCAGGTAGCGTTCCGCTACCTTACGAATAATGATATTTTAACTAATAACGAAATATTTTATCATAAAACACAAGTAAAATTGCTCCGCAATTTTTCATGCGTTTTTATGATTCAGGTAGCGTTCCGCTAC
>CAOKGO010000061.1 GCA_948468045.1 uncultured Clostridium sp.
ATAAATGGGACAGGCACCGAGTAGCCCATTTGGGCATAAATGGGACAGGCACCGAGTAGCCCATTTGGGCATAAATGGGACAGGCACCGAATAGCCCATTTGGGCATAAATGGGACAGGCACCGAATAGCCTATTTAGGAATAAAGATTATAATAAAACTGTATTATAATACGTTATAGACAAGAATATTAGATACTAATAAATAAACTAACATTAAAGATAAATTTAAAGAAAAAAATAAAAAGAAAATTGTAAAAATCAGACAAATATAGGAAAAATTACTTAACTGTATTGGTTATTACATCGTAGTTTTGCTAATACTGGAAAGAATTGAAATAGCAACTTTAACTGGGAAAATGGAATATTAACAAATAAAATAAAAGAAAAACAATATAAAATTATTGAAATATATGAAAAGAAGAAATAAAATTAGAAATAAATAGATGAGCGACCTCAAAGGAAATATCAGAAAAGTGAAGAAAAAATATTTAGGTAAGTATAAGAAATAGATTAGAAAAAAATACATAAATTACATCTTATGCAGATGTTTCAGGTGGAGTAGGAGATATATTCAACCTGAATCGATTTGTAGAAAAATGAAAAATCACAAACTAAATAATATATCATATAATAAACCATAGGAGGCAATAAAATGACAGAATTTTTTTTAAATACCATCTTTTGGACACTTGCCATTTATGGTTTTTTTGAAATAATCAAAAATATTATAAATATATTTACATACACAAGATTTCAATCTGATGGAATTTACCTAATAATAGCAGTCAAAAATCAAGAAGAAAAAATAGAAGGATTCTTAAGATCAAGCCTATTTAAAATTTTATATGGAAAAGAAGAATATCTAAAAAACATAATTGTAGCAGATCTAAAATCAACAGATAAAACGAGAGAAATAGCACAAAAAATGGAAACAGAATATGATTGTATAAAAGTAACTACATGGAAAGAATGTAAAGACATAATTGACAATGTAGACGAAGCCTAAAAATTTAGAAGATAAATAGCTAACCTGTCCCAAATATGTCCAAAGAGCAAAAAAAGGGCTACTCAGTGCCTGTCCCAGATATGCCCAAAAAGCAAAAAAAGGGCTACTCGGTGCCTGTCCCAATTATGCCCAAAAAGGGGGTTGAAAATGTGTTTCCTTTGTGATAAACTAGTTGTACGAATAGAAAAAGGAGAAATAGATGGAGCTTACAGGAGAAATACAAGATATTATTTACAAAAATGAGGTAAATAGCTACACAATAGCAGAGTTTGAGACAGAGGAAGAGGATACAGTTGTAGTAGGATATTTGCCTTTTGTTAATAGTGGAGATACTTTAAAAGTAATTGGTAAGTTTGTTGAACATAAAGAGTATGGCAGGCAATTTAAGGTTGATACTTTTGAAAAGTTGATGCCTAGGACAACAGAAGCTTTGGAAAGATATTTGGCAAATGGAAATATTAAGGGGATTGGACCTGCTTTAGCTAAAAGGATTGTTAAGAAGTTTGGTGATGATACGGTTCATGTTTTTAAGTATGAGCCTAAAAGGTTAGCTCAAATAAAGGGAATTTCAGAGAGTAAGGCACAAGAGATGGCAGAGGATTTTGTGCAGAATTGGGAAGTTTGGCAAATTGTTGGTTTTTTAGAGAGATTTGGAATTGGTGCTGAATATGCTAAAAAGGTTTTTGATTTGTTTGGAACTAATGCAATTGAAGAAATTGAATCTAATCCATATATTTTGATAGATTTAACAAGAGGTGTGGATTTTAAACAAATTGATAAAATGGCATTAGATTTGGGGCTGTGTTATGATAGTGAAAAAAGAGTGGAAAGTGGCATAAAATATGGATTGATTAGAAGTACTTATAATGGCCATAGTTGTGTTTTAAAAAGTAATTTATTTGAATTTGTTATAAATTTGCTAGATGTATCAAGTGAAAATATAGAAGATGGAATTATCAATTTAAAAGCCAAAGATGAAATTGTAATAGAACCACGAGATGATGAATTTTATGTGTATTTAAGTAGTTTTTATAATACAGAAGCAGAAATTGCAATTAGAATTGACAGATTGCAAAAAGCTCAAAATGTGAAGAAAGTATCAAATATAGAACAAGAATTAAAAAAGGTAGAAAATAATTCAAATATAGAATTATCAGAAAAACAAAAAGAGGCTGTAAAATTAGTAAATGAAAATAATGTAACAATTATTACTGGACGGGCCAGGAACTGGGAAAACTACAATTATAAAAACAATTATTGATATTTATGAAGAAAAGGGAAAAAAGGTAGTTCTTTGTGCACCAACAGGTAGAGCAGCAAAAAGAATGACAGAAACTACAGGTAAGGAAGCATCTACATTACATAGACTACTCGAAATTGGTAAAATCAATGAAGACAGCTTGTACAAAAATATTTCAGATTATGAGGGAGCACCCATTGATGGAGATTTAATTATAGTAGATGAAATGTCAATGGTGGACATGTTTTTGATGAATTATTTATTAAAATGCATTTATCGAGGAACAAAATTGATATTGGTAGGAGATGAAGACCAACTAGCATCAGTTGGACCAGGTAGTGTATTAAAAGATTTAATCCATTCGGAGAAAATTGATACTATCCATTTGGACAAGATTTTTAGACAAGCTGCTAAAAGCAAAATTGTATTAAATGCACATAGAGTAAATCAAGGAGAGAGATTTTTAAAAAAAGATGATGAAGAATTTTCAGAAGAAATGGAAGATGACTTCTTTTTTATTAAGGAAATTCATCAAGAAAAAATGCTTGCAGAGGTAATATCTCTTTGTACAGGGAGATTGCAAAATTATGGAGATTATGACTTTTTCCAAAACATACAAGTATTATCACCAACAAAAAAAGGAATGTTAGGAACCAAAGAATTAAACAAAGCATTACAAGAAAAATTAAATCCTAATTTAGGGAATTTGCCAGAAAGAGCAAGCATGGGAGCTATTTACAGAGTTGGTGATAGGGTGATGCAAATAAAAAATAATTATGATATTTATTGGGAAAAAGAAGTTATAGGCAAAAAAGAGATGGGTAGTGGAGTATTTAATGGAGAAATTGGAACAATTACAAAAATAAATGAATTGGAAAAACAAGTAGAAATACAATTCGATGATGAAAAAGTAGCTTGGTATCAATTTTCAGAATTAGACCAAATCGAGCATAGTTATGCAATTACAATACATAAGTCACAACGGAAGTGAATTTGATGTAGTTATTATGGTCATTCCACCAGCAGCACCAATGTTAATTACTAGAAATCTACTATATACAGGAATAACAAGGGCTAAAAAACTAATAGTTATTGTGGGAATGGAAAGAGTAGTGGATTTTATGGTACAAAATGTGGATATAAAGAAAAGAAATACAGGATTAGAATACAAAATGAGACAGTAGGGACAGGTCTCATTTGTCTCATGTATAGGTAAAATATATTCTACACAAATTTGCAAAGCAAATTTGGCAGGCGAACAATTAAACGTGGGCTGAACATTACATATAAAAATTAGAGAATATCAATCAGCCCACTATTGTTATATTATAGGAAAGTTCTCCGAACTTCCTATAATATAAAACGTTCCACAGAAAATTGCTTTGCAATTTTCGCGAACGAACAAAGACGAGGCATGAAGAGTAATCTAAAAGGTCATAAAATTTTAATCAT
>CAOKGO010000062.1 GCA_948468045.1 uncultured Clostridium sp.
TTCATGCCACGTCTTTGTTCGCCTGCGAAAATTGCTTTGCAATTTTCTGTGGAACACCTTATATTATAGGAAGTTTGGAGAACTTTTCTATAATATAACAAAAGTGGCATGATTAAAATTTTATGACCTTTTAGATAACTTTTCATGCCACGTCTTTGTTCGCCTGCGAAAATTGCTTTGCAATTTTCTGTGGAACGCCTTATATTATAGGAAGTTTGGAGAACTTTCTTATAATATGATAAAAGTAAGATTATAAAAATAATCTCACTTTATAATGTCTATGTTATATACTTTACATAAAAATGTCGCAAAAGAAACGTCCCCAATACGACATTACTCATACCATTCTAGTTCCCAATCTGCTAATATTACTGTGTCTCCTTCACATACTCCTAATTCTTTTAGTTTGTCTTCAATACCCATGTTTTTCAAACTTTTTTGTAAATAATACATTGATTCGTTGTCTTCAATATTTACTCTTCCCATAAGTCTTTCTACTGCTTTTCCAGATACAATAAATACTTCATCTTCTTTTTTAACAGTCCATTGGTCTTGCTTTTCTTCTAATGTATATACTACTTTGTCTTCTACTTCAATTAGTTCTTCTTTTGGTAGAGTTTTCAATGTTTGTGCTACATAGTCTATTAATTCTGGAACTCCTTGTCCTGTTATTCCTGAAATTTTGTAGATTTCTATGTTTTCTTTTTTGGCTAGTTCTTCTACTTGCTTCATAATTGTTTCATCTTGCATACTATCTATTTTGTTTGCCACAATTATTTGCTTACGTGTGGATAACTTTTCACTATATTTTTTTAATTCTTTATTTATTGCATAAAAGTCTTCTATTGGATTTCTGCCTTCGCTTCCTGATACATCTAAAAAGTGCAATAATAGTCTTGTTCTTTCTACATGTCTTAAGAATTGGATTCCAAGACCTACTCCATCACTTGCTCCTTCAATTATTCCTGGAATGTCTGCTATAACAAATCCATTTCCATCTTTTGTTTTTACAACTCCTAAGTTCGGTTCTAATGTTGTAAAGTGATAATTTGCAATTTTAGGTTTTGCATCTGTTACTGCTTTTAGAAATGTTGATTTTCCTACATTTGGGAAACCTAATAGACCAACATCTGCTAGTAATTTAAGTTCTAGTATTATTTCTTTTTCTTCTCCCTTTTCTCCATCTTCTGAAAATCTTGGTGCTTGCCTTGTTGATGTTTTGAAGTGTGAGTTTCCTCTACCTCCTCTTCCACCTTTTAAAATAAGCTCAAGTTGGTTTGGTTTAGATAAGTCTGCAACTATTTTACCTGTTTCAACATCTTTAATTACAGTTCCTATTGGTACTTTGATATACAAATCTTCTCCATATTTCCCATTACAATGGCTTCCACTTCCATTTTCTCCATTTTTTGCTTTAAATTTTCTATTATATCTAAAATCAATTAAAGTGTTTTTATCTTTATCTACTTGGAAATAGATATTTCCACCATTTCCTCCGGTCTCCTCCATCTGGCCCGTCCTGCTGCTACATATTTTTCTCTGCGAAAAGATACAGATCCATTTCCACCATCACCAGATTTTATTATTATTTTTGTATAATCTGTAAACATACTTTTTCTCCTTTTTCTACTCATTAATGATTTTATGCATTCTCATAAAATCATACTCCTTTTGTTCTGTTTTCAAAATAGTCTAATTTCATAGCCTTTTTTACTTTTTCCATTGTTTGTTTTGCTTCTTGTCTTGCTTTTTTTGTTCCCTCTATTAAAATTTTATCTACTTCTTCTAGATGTTCTTCATAATAAGCTCTTTTTTCTCTAATTGGCTTTAATGTATCTGAAATATTTTTTGCTAATTGTTTTTTACATGCTACACATCCACGTTTTCCCATTCTACATTCTTCGCATACATTTTTTATCTCTTCTTCACTGCTAAATAATTTGTGATAATATGCTACCATACATATATCAGGATTTCCTAAATCGTCTTTTTTTATACGGTTTGGGTCTGTTACAGCACTCATAACTTTTTTGTTTATTTCTTCTTCATTGTCTGATAAGTAAATGGCATTCCCTAAAGATTTTCCCATTTTTTCGTTTCCATCTAGTCCTTTTATTCTTTTTCCACTAGATAGTATGGCTTCTGGCTCTATTAAAATTTCTCCATATATGCTATTAAATTTTCTTACAATTTCTCTACATTGCTCAATAAGTGGTAATTGGTCTTCTCCAACTGGAATGTATTTACCTTGAAATGCTGTTATGTCTGCTGCTTGACTTACTGGATAGCCTAAAAATCCATAAGTTACACTTTCCCCAAATATTTCTCTTTTTTGTGCAATTTCTGTTTTTACAGTTGGATTTCTTTCTAGTCTTGCAATGGTTACTAAATTAGAATAAAAAACTGTTAATTCTGCAACTTCTGGTATCATTGATTGTATATATATTGTTGTTTTACTTGGGTCTATTCCAACAGATAAATAGTCAATTGCTACTTCTCTTACGTTTTTTCTTACTTTTTCTGGATTGTTGAAGTTGTCTGTTAATGCTTGCACATCTGCAATTAATATGTATGGGTCATATTCGCCACTTTCTTGTAATTCTACTCTCTTTTTTAGTGAACCAAAGTAGTGCCCTATATGTAACTTTCCTGTTGGTCTATCTCCTGTTAATATTCTCTTTTTTTCCATTCTCTTCTCTCCTTTATTTAGAAGCTTTTGTTTTTATATTTTACCACATTTTTTTGATTTTGTATATGATTTTTTTAATTCTATACATTTTAAGCTACTTTCTATCTTCGTGTTTATGAGACGTGGGCTGATTGATATTATCTGATTTTTATATGTAGTGTTCAGCCCACGTTTAATTGTTCGCCTGCCAAATTTGCTTTAGCAAATTTGTGTAGAATGTGTTATGTTATAAAAAAATCGTAACTAATCTCTTAATTAAGATTATTTACGATTTTATTTTTATATTATAGGAAAGTTCTCCGAACTTCCTATAATATAAAGCGTTCCACAGAAAATTGTTTTGCAATTTTCATGAGCGAACAAAGACGAGGCATGAAGAGTAATCTAAAAGGTCATAAAATTTTAATCATGCCTCTTTTGTTCTATTATCTAATAAGTTTTACATAAGCTTTCCTGTGCTAATTCTAGCTTTCTTATTCTATATTCATGCTCATTATCTGTTATTTTTAATTGTCTAATTTCTTCTAATATTTGTTTTTGTATTTCTAATGATTCCTCTAATCCTTCTTTTAATTGATTGTCTCTTTTTTCTAAAAATATTTCAACTGCTCTTAATTCTTGTGCTATTTCAATAGTTTGTTGCTCTATTTTATTATCTACTTCTTCTAATATTTCTTCTTTTAGTTCTTTTTTCATCTTTTGCATTTCTTCTTGCATCTCTTTTTTCATGTCTTGCATTTCTTCTTGTAATCCTTTTTTCATGTCTTGCATTTCTTCTTGTA
>CAOKGO010000063.1 GCA_948468045.1 uncultured Clostridium sp.
CACAATATAACATTTTTTATCAATTTTGCAAATCAAAGAAAAAAACATCATCTTGCAAGGTTAATAAGCATAAAAACTTGAAAGGAGAGTTTTATGAAAGTTTTAGTTTTAAATTCTGGTAGTTCTTCTTTAAAATATCAAGTAATTGATATGGAAACAGAAGAGATGCTAGCAAAGGGATATTTTGAGAGAATTGGTCAGCCAAATTCGTTTTTGACACATAAAGTTAATGGAGAGAAACATAAATTTGAACATCCAGCTAAGAACCATGAACAAGCTATTAGCTTTGTTTTAAATCGTTTGACTAATAGTGCCTATGGGGTACTAGAAAGCTTAGAAGAATTAGGAGGAATAGGTCATAGAGTAGTTCATGGTGGAGAAAAATTTAGTGATAGTGTTATTATAACAGATGAAGTAATAGAAGAAATTAAAAAGTGTTCAGATTTAGCACCATTACACAATCCAGCATGTATCTTAGGGATTGAAGCTTGTAGGAAAATTGTTCCTAACATGAAAATGGTTGCAGTATTTGATACTGCTTTTCATCAAACTATTAGTAAAGAGAAATATATATATCCAATTCCTTATAAATATTATAAAAAATATGCTATTAGAAAATATGGTTTTCATGGAACATCACATCAATATGTCTCTAGTAGAGTAGCTGAAATTATGGGAAAAGACATAAAAGACCTAAAAATTGTAAATTGCCATTTAGGGCAAGGATGTAGTGTTTGTGCAATAAAAGATGGAAAATCAGTAGAAACAAGTATGGGATTAACACCACTACGGAGGAATTCCAATGGGAACAAGAAGTGGAGATTTAGACCCATCTATACTTACATATTTAATGCAAAAAGAGAATTTATCTTATGATGATATGAATTTCATTTTAAATAAAGAAGCAGGTGTTTATGGAATATCAGGAGTATCTGTGGATTTTCGTGATATTGAAACAGAAGCAATTTCTGGTGGAAAAGAGGCAATACTTGCTTTAGATGTGTTCCATTATTTAACAGCATCTTATATTGCAAAATGTGTAGTTGCTATGGGAGGAATTGATGTTTTGACTTTTACAGCAGGTGTAGGAGAAAAAGGGCCAATTTCTAGAAAAGCAATTTGTGAGCAATTGGAGTTTTTAGGAGTTGAAATTGATGACGAAAAAAATAAAATAAGAGGCGAAGAAGCAGAATTGTCAACAGATGCTTCAAAAGTAAAAATATATACAATTCCAACAAATGAAGAATTAATGATAGCAAGGGAGACATTAAAGTTAATAAAATAAAAAAAAACAAACAATCCAGTTCAATAAGAACTGGATTGTTTGAGAGGAAACTTTAGAAACGATTCATCTTTTCTAAAGTTTCTAAGAAGGTGTCAACAAAAATGCAAATGAAAGAGCATCCAAAAGCAGCTCCAATGAGCTCATCTGGAATGATACCATCTGTAAAGGTACCGATACAAAGTATCAGTATGCAGATTACTACTAAAATCAATAACAAAATTCTTAATTTAATTATTGAAAATTGCATTCTACCCCTCCTTTCGGGAGAACACCATCACTGGTGCGAACACTCCTCATAAAAAAATATGAAGAGCTAAGTTACAAATGTTTCTATGCTATTAACTATATTTACATAAAAATAGCAAATGCATATCAAATATTATTTCAAAAACCCTCGACAAAATCCAAATAAAATGATAATATAATACTGCAAAAATTAAAGAACATTCACATATAATAGAAAAAAGAAAGGAATAAAATTATGAAAATATTAGTATTAAACTGTGGTAGTTCATCATTAAAATACCAATTAATTGACATGGAGACAGAAGAAGTATTAGCATCTGGAAAATACGAAAGAATAGGAGAAAAAGAAGCATTTATAACACATAAAGCAAAAGGTCAAAAAAAGCAAATTGAAAACCCAGCATATAACCATACAGAAGCAATAGAATTTGCTTTAAAACAACTAACAAACCCAGAATACAAAGTAATAGATAGCTTAGACGAAATAAACAGCATAGGGCATCGTTTAGTACATGGTGGAGAAAAAATAGCAGAATCTGTAAAAATTGATGACAGTGTAATTGAAGTTTTAAAACAATGTACAGACCTAGCACCATTACATAACCCAGCATGTATTCTAGGAATAGAAGCATGTAAAAACGTAATGCCAGAAAAACCAATGGTAGGAGTATTTGACACAGCTTTCCATCAATCCATTCCAAAACAAAGATACATCTACCCAATCCCATATGAATATTATGAAAAATATGGAGTTAGAAAATATGGTTTCCATGGAACATCACATATGTATGTATCACAAAGATTAGCTGAAATAGAAAACAAACAAATAGAAAACCTAAAAATTGTAACTTGTCATTTAGGTCAAGGAGCAAGTATATGTGCAATTGAGGGAGGAAAATCAGTAGACACAAGTATGGGATTAACACCACTTCGGAGGAATTCCAATGGTAACAAGAAGTGGAGACTTAGACCCATCAATTCTTTTATACTTAATGAAAAAAGAAAAACTATCTGCTGAAGAAATGGAAAGCATTTTAAACAAACAATCAGGAGTGCAAGCAGTTTCAGGCTTGGTACCAGACTTTAGAGAAATTGAAAATGCAGCAAACAATGGAGAAGAAAGAGCAATTATCGCACTAGATAATTTCAAATATTCAATTGCAAGTTATATTGCAAAATATGCAATAGCAATGAATGGAATTGACTATATTGTATTCACAGGTGGTATTGGAGAAAATCAAATAAACATTAGAAAAGGCATTTGTGAACAATTAAAATTTATGGGAGTAGAAATAGATGTTGAAGCAAACCAAGTAAGAAGTGAAGAAAAATTAATTTCTAAACCAAGTTCAAAAGTAAAAATATACATTATTCCAACAGATGAAGAATTAATGATTGCCAAAGAAACAAAAAGGTTGGTAACAGAGTAGGATTTGGAGACGGCCCCAAAATCCTATTTGGAAAGGAAGTAATTAAAATGAAAATTGATTTGGATGAAGAATTTACATATCAAGATGAAATTAATTTTATGGATTTAAATCGTCAAATGGAAAGCAGACAACAAATATTTAAAAGCAATAACAACAATAATACATTTGGATTTAATAATGATATAATTTACAATATAATAGAACAATAGAGGTATGATAAAAATTTTGACATTTTAAATTGCTTTACATGATCTATATTTGTTCGCCTGCCAAATTTGCTTTAGCAAATTTATGTACATGTGTTGATATTATAAGAAAATTTTTGATTTTGCTATAATATCAGAACAAAAGTGGCATGATTAAAATTTTATGACCTTTTAGATAACTTTTCATGC
>CAOKGO010000064.1 GCA_948468045.1 uncultured Clostridium sp.
TTTTAAGTAAATTGATAAAATCAGCATCTTGCACATTTTCAAAATTAATTCCAAACCTCGACGTACCAGCGTACGACTTCGTCTTGTAATTAATTTCAAAAATGCACAATATACTAATTTTGATTAATTTTAAAGATTTTAAGTAAATTGATAAAATCAGCATCTTGCACATTTTCAAAATTAATTCAAAATCTCGATGTACCAATGTACAACTTGGTCTTGTAATTAATTTAAAAAATGTACAACTACTAATTTTGTTAATTTTAAATTTAGGAAAGTTTTATTAAATAAAAAAAGAATTCTTGAAAAGAGGAGGAAAAAAGCAAAATGGCTAAAAATGTAACAACAAAAAAAGTAGCTAGAAGAAATAGAAAAAACATTGAAAAAGGTCAAGCTCATATTCATTCTAGTTTTAATAATACAATAGTTACAATTACAGACACACAAGGAAATGCAATTTCATGGGGAAGTGCTGGAGAACTAGGTTTTAAAGGTTCTAGAAAAAGTACACCTTATGCAGCAGGTCAAGTTGCAGAAACAGCTGCAAAAGCTGCTATGGAACATGGACTTAAATCTGTTGAAGTATTTGTAAAAGGACCAGGTTCAGGTAGAGAAGCTGCAATTCGTGCACTTCAAACAGCTGGACTTGAGTTAAGTAGCATAAAAGATGTAACACCAATACCACATAATGGTTGTAGACCACCAAAAAGACGTAGAGTATAAAGAAAATAATTTTATAGGGGTTAAGGTTCTATTTACTAAAACAAGAACTAATAAAAATCCCCTGTCATTAGAAAGAAAGGAGTAAAAATAATGGCAAGATATAAAGACGAACAATGTCGTAGATGCCGTAGGGAAGGACAAAAATTGTTCTTAAAAGGTGAGAGATGTTATACAGATAAATGTAGTATTTCTAGAAGAAATTATGCACCTGGACAACATGGTCAAAAAAGAGCAAAACTTTCTGAATACGGAACACAGTTAAGAGAAAAACAAAAAACAAAAGCATATTATGGAGTTGGAGAAAAACAATTTAGAAAATACTTCCAAATGGCTTCTAATAAAAAAGGTGTAACAGGTGAAAACTTATTACAAATATTAGAAAGTAGATTAGATAATGTAGTTTATAGATTAGGATATGGAACATCTAGAGCACAAGCAAGACAATTTGTAAACCATGCACAATTTGAAGTAAATGGTAAAAAAGTTGATATTCCATCTTATTTAGTAAAACAAGGAGATGTTATCACAGTAAGAGAAAGCAAAAAAGGAAATGCTACTATCAAAATAAATGTAGAAGAATCAAGCAAAAGACCAGTTCCAGCATGGTTAGAAAAAGATAGCGAAAAATTAAGTGGTAAAGTTATTCGCTTAGCTTCAAGAGAAGACATTGATATTCCAATCGAAGAACATTTAATAGTAGAGCTTTACTCAAAATAATAACGGTAAAAAGTAAGTATAAAGGTTTCATCAAAACTTTAAAATTTTACTTAGAAAACCTAAAAGTTTTTAGAAAATTAGGGAAAGATATTCCTAAAATTTAGGAGGTAAAAATGATAGAATTTGAAAAGCCAAATATTGAATGTCTAGAGGTTGATGATACAAATAATTATGCAAAATTTGTATGTGAACCATTAGAAAGAGGTTATGGAGTAACAATAGGCAATTCTCTAAGAAGGATTTTACTTTCATCACTTCCAGGTTGTGCCATAACAAGTGTGAAAATAGATGGAGTATTACATGAATTCTCTACTATTCCAAACATAGTAGAAGATGTACCAGAAATAATTGTAAACTTAAAAAATGTTAGATTAAAATTCGATGAAAACGAAGAAAAAGTTTTAAGAATCGAAGTAAAAGGTGAGGGAGAAGTTACAGCAGCAGACATCATTACAGATGGAACTGTTGAAGTCCTAAATCCAGAATTACATATAGCAACCATTTCAGAAGGTGGAAGCTTAAAAATAGAAATGACAGCAGATAAAGGAAGAGGATATAATTCAGCTGATAAAAATAAGAAAGCAAATCAAGATATATCAGTACTTCCAATTGACTCTATCTATACACCTGTAAAAAAAGTTAACTATCAAGTAGAAAATACTAGAGTTGGGCAAATGGTAGACTATGATAAATTAGTTATTGAAGTATGGACAGATGGAAGCTTAAAAGCACATGAAGCTTTAAGTTTGGCAGCTAAAGTAATGACAGGTCATTTAGAATTATTTATTGACTTATCAGAAGCAACTAAAAATACACAAGTCATGATAGAGAAAGAAGAATCTAAGAAAGAAAAAGTACTAGAAATGTCAATCGAAGAATTAGAATTATCGGTTAGGTCTTTCAATTGTTTAAAAAGAGCAGGAATTGCAACAGTAGAGGACTTAACTATTAAATCTGAAACAGACATGATGAAAGTAAGAAATTTAGGTAAAAAATCATTTGATGAAGTAACAGCAAAATTACATTCTTTAGGTTTGGATTTTGCAAAAGAAGATGAATAAAATAATAAAAAGAGGGTAAACACGACTATTTTAAAGAGTTAATATATTTAACTTAAAAAGAATAGAACAAAAAGGCAAAGTGTGTTTCCTAGACTAAAAAAGTAAAAGGAAGGTGAAAAAATTGGCTACAAATAGAAAATTAGGTAGAACAACAGACATCAGAATGGCAATGTTAAAAAACTTGACAACAGATTTAATAATGTATGGTAAAGTAGAAACAACTTTAGCAAGAGCAAAAGAAGTAAAATCTATTGCAGACAGCATTATATCACTTGCCATTAAAGAAAAAGATAACTTCGAAACAGTAGAAGTAAAAGTAATAAAAGCTAAATTAGATGCAAAAGGACGTAAAGAAACAGAACTAGTAAAAAGTAAAAATGGTAAAGAATACCTAAAAGTAGTAAAAGAAGAAACAACTGAAAAAAGACAAAAAGATATGCCATCAAGATTAAATGCAAGAAGAAAAATAATGAGAAAAATAAACAAAGTAAAAGACAGTGATGGAAAAAACATCGACTTACTAGCAAAACTATTCAACGAAATAGCTCCAAAATATGCAGGAAAAAATGTAGGAGGATACACTCGTATAATTAAAGCAGGTCCAAGAAGAGGAGACGGAGCAGAAGTTGCAATATTACAACTTATCTAGTAAACAAATGCAATACAAGGTAATAATAAAATATAAAAATAAAAGGCTTACCAATATAAAGGGCAGGCTTTTTATTTTTTTGGGCATAAATGGGACAGGCACCGAGTAGCCCATTTGGGCATAAATGGGACAG
>CAOKGO010000065.1 GCA_948468045.1 uncultured Clostridium sp.
TTTAAGTTATCAATCGGAAGGAAATCCGATTTACACAACTTTTACGATAGTCTCTCATCTGCTTTACTTGATATAGAATTATCCATTTCATAGTAAGAAATGGCAGGCTTTTTTTCTAAATTAGTCCACTTTTGTGGATAAAAATAAGAAACCTCAACATCTGAGATTTCTTCTAACTTCTTTAATATTTGTGGTTTTAAATTTATCATTATTTACCACTTCCTAACTTTCTGATTTCTTGTTGTATTGTTTTTACTACTTCCTGTTCTACTTCTCCTGTGTTTTTTGCATGAAGATACGCAGGTGTAAGATATGGCCTTGCAGACATACCTTTCCAATTTGCTTTGTAAGAAACTCCGTTCAGGTCTATCTATATTGCTTTCTCTTCCTCTTTGACCGTGTTCCAAACTCTACGTATGGAGCATATTCAAGACTAGTAAAAACCTGTGCTTCTGCTCCATCTTGCATTATTTGCGATTTAGTTTTTATAGAATTTTTAAGATGTCCTGTTTTTCCAGTAGGACATAAATATTTTGCATTTTTTTGTATCTTCTTTGCCCCTCTTTCTAGTCCTTTTTTGCTACTTTCTTTAACGTTTCCACCTAATCCGTGATAAATTAGCAAGTAGTTCATCTAACCCCTCTATACTACTCATCTAAATCACCACCCCTATGAAGAAGAATTGTTTTATGGCTATCATATGGAATAATTGCTTTTATCATATATTCTTTATCCTTATATACCAAAACATCATCTACTGTTGCCTTAGTATCTTCACAAGTGACAATACATTCTGCAACCATTTCTTTTCCATATTCTTGTTGTATTTTTTCAATTGTAGAAAACTGAAAATTGCCTTTTATAGTTTCTTTTACTATGTCTTTTTCTGTTTCAATAATGCAATCCTCTTCATCTTTTTCTTGTTGTTTTTCAGTGGTCATTATTTTAAGTTGTTTATCATAAAATGTATCTTTTATTACTTGTTTAAATAAATTTGGTATTTCCATAACTACCACCTCATTTTTCGATAAGCTACAAGCGTAGTCATATTTCTGTCAAGAAACTCATCAACATTTTTAGACATTGAACTTACACCACCTATTATTTGGATGTTTACAGATTGTCCATTGTCTGACGCACTAGAAACCTGTTTTTTACCATTTCCAACACCATCTTTATTAAGATTATATTGCTCAATTAAAAACTCCTGTATAAGCGAATTTAATCGTTCTGGTACATTTTCTATATAACATCTGTCTAGTATTTTATCTCTTATATTCTTTTCGCAAAATAATAGATAATTATCTAATTTGTCGTCTGAAATATTTAATATTTCTTTTACTTTTTCTATATTTTTAAACATAGTTAATACCTCAAAAGAAGCTAACTATTTGTCAGCCTCTTCTTTCTTCTTAGTATTCTTCTTTTCTTCTTTATATGGAATGTATCCTCTGTCTTTATATATGACCTCATATGCCTTTTTAGTAGCATTTATAATATGTTTATCTTTAATATATTTGCTCATATTATTCACCAGCCTTTGGAATCACTGCACAGAAAGCTTCGTCTTTGATTGGTAAATATGCCAATCTCATTGTTGCTTTAATACCTATTAAATCTTGTTCAGCTAAAGAGATAGGTTTTCCATCTGTGTCAAGTGTTCCCTCTAAAGTTGCTTCTTTTAAAATTTCATATTCTAAGCTATCTCTAATTCCTACTAAAGATTTATCCCAATCAGCACCTATTAGCTCAGCTTTAGTTTTGTCCCAAGCACCATTTCTTGAAAATTCAATTGGTAATGAATAAAATTCCTTTCCATTTACTCCATCAACAAACAATTGATTTCCATTAGCATCTCTTAGTTTTCTTAGTGAATTTTTTACACCTATTCTACCAATAAATCCATTTACATCATATCCACTTTCTTCAACTGTTGCCATACTATCTGACACATCTAAGTCTAAGCTTGCATTTGTTCCAACTTCAATCTTATTTCCTGATGTTTCAATCGCACTCATTATATTTTTTGCAAATGGAGAGTTTGTGCCAAATATACAAGCACTATCTATTGCTTTATAAAATGCTTCTGCAATACTTTCTTTTAATTCATTAAATACATCTATTGTTGTATCTTTTAATTTTTCTTTTGTTACTGGTATTATTACTGCTAACTTTTTAGCTTTTAGCTCTGGATAAATCCAGCCTGCTTTAGTTGTTTTTATTCTTTCTCCTTCTCCTACCCAGTAAGCTCCTGCTCCCTCTGTCATAACTGGTATTTTTTTAGTGTCACTTTCCATTTGTGAAACTTTTGAAAGTCTTAATATACTTGACCCCCTTGCTACATCTTTCATGATTTCTGTTGCTTGTTCAACAGGCACAAATCCTGTTAATTCATCTTTTAAATATCCCATTTTCTTCATTCCTTTCTTTTTTACAAAATAAAAAGACGTATATAACGCCTTAAATTTTTCTTGATTGATTTTCTTTAATTATTCCAACAAAGTCTGTTGCTCCATTATTTTGATTTTGATTACCATCTGCTGGAGTGTAGTGGTATGGTTGCTGTCCATTTTGTTCTGTTTGTCCAAATAAATCTTTATAAGTTTCCTTATTTGATTTTATTTGTTCTTCTATTCCTGATACTACTTTTTCACCTTTTTCATCTAATATTATTTTAGATAAATCAAATTTTCCTAGTAGTAATTCTGGGTGTTTTGCTTTTTCATTGTATAATGCATCTTTTATTGCACTTTCTTTTATTAACTTTTCAGTCGTTTCTTTGTGTGCTTTTTCAAGATTAGCTTTTTCACTTTCATAATTAGCAATCTTTTCTTGTAATTCTGCATTATCTCCATTGTTTTTCTTTAAATCTGCTATTGTTGTATTTGCAGTATTTAAAGATGTTTTTGTATTGTCTAAATCTGTTTGTAATTGGCTATATTTTGCTTTCGCAATATACTCCTCATTGTTATTTATATTAGCAATACTTACTCTTTTGTCCTTATCGGCTTTCTCGTTATAAGAACTTACTTTTGTTTTGACTTGTTCATACAAATCATCTCCTAAAATTTCTTTTAAGAAGTCCATATTTTTTTCTCCTTGTATAATATATTTAGGTTTTTAAATAAGGGTTTACCTATAAACCTTT
>CAOKGO010000066.1 GCA_948468045.1 uncultured Clostridium sp.
TATGACCTTTTAGATTACTCTTTATGCCTCGTCTTTGTTCGCCCGCGAAAATTGCTTTGCAATTTTCTGTGGAACGCTTGATATTATAGGAAGTTCAGAGAACTTTCCTATAATAGAACAAAAGAGGCAAAAAGAAACGTCCCTAATATACCATAATATACCAAATAACCTCTTGAATTTATAGCATTTTTGTTATATAATACTTTTACTTAGTTAAAAAATGGAAGGAGCAATTAAAATGGCTTATAATTTTAAAGATATAGAAAAAAAGTGGCAAGATAAATGGGAAAAAGATGGCACTTTTAATGCTAAAGAAGATTACACTATGAAAAAATGGTTTGGATTAATCGAATTCCCTTATCCATCTGGTCAAGGACTTCATGTAGGGCATCCTCGTAGTTTTACTGCATTAGATATTATTGCTAGAAAAAGGAGATTGCAAGGTTATAATGTTTTATATCCTATTGGTTTTGATGCTTTTGGGTTACCTGCTGAAAACTATGCTATTAAGACTAATGTTCACCCTAAAATTACAACTGCTCAAAATATAGAAAATTTCACTAAACAGTTGAAGTCTCTAGGGATTTCTTTTGATTGGTCTAGGAAAATAGATACAACAGATCCTAATTATTATAAATGGACTCAATGGATTTTTATCCAATTATTTAAACATGGTTTAGCTTATAAGGCAACAATGCCAATTAACTTCTGTACTGGTTGTAAAGTTGGTTTAGCAAATGAAGAAGTTGTAAATGGTGTTTGTGAGAGATGTGGCAGTGCTGTTGTACAAAAGGAAAAATCTGAATGGATGCTAAAAATTACTGATTATGCCCAAAGGTTAATTGATGATTTAGATGATGTTGATTTCTTAGAAAAGATTAAAATTCAACAAAAAAACTGGATTGGTAGGTCAGATGGTGCAGATGTTAATTTTGCAATTTCTGGCATAGATAAAACTTTAAAGGTTTATACAACTAGACCTGATACTTTATTTGGAGCTACTTATATGGTTATCTCTCCAGAACATCCTATTTTGGATGAATTAGCTGACAAAATTGAAAACATAGATGAAGTTAAAAAATATCAAGAGCAAGCAAGCTTAAAATCTGCTTTTGAGCGTTCTGAATTAAACAAGGAAAAAACTGGTATTGAAATTAAAGGATTTAGGGCTATTAATCCTGTTAATGGTAAAGAAATTCCTATTTGGATTTCAGACTATGTTTTGATTACTTATGGAACAGGTGCTATTATGGCTGTTCCAGCTCATGATACACGTGATTATGAATTCGCTACAAAATTCGGAATTGATATTATTCCTGTTTTGGATGGTGGAGATATTTCTAAAGAACCTTTTCTTGGAGATGGTCCTCATATTAATTCTGACTTTTTAGATGGTCTTAATAAAGAAGATGCTATTAAAAAAATTATTTCATGGTTAGAAGATAAACATATTGGCACAAAACAGGTTAATTACAAACTTCGTGATTGGGTATTTTCTCGCCAAAGATATTGGGGCGAGCCAATTCCAATGGTTTATTGCAAAGAATGTGGTTGGGTTCCAATTGATGAAAAAGAACTACCTTTGAAATTACCAGATATAAAAGAATTCACTCCAGGAGAAAATGGTGAATCTCCTTTAGCTAAGGAAACTGAATGGATAAATACCACTTGCCCTCATTGTGGTAAGCCTGCTAAAAGAGAAACTGATACTATGCCTCAATGGGCTGGTTCTTCTTGGTATTTCTTAAGATATATGGATCCACATAATAATGAACAATTAGCTTCTAAAGAGGCTTTAGATTATTGGTCTCCTATTGATTGGTATAATGGTGGTATGGAACATACTACTTTGCATTTATTATATTCAAGATTTTGGCATAAATTTCTATATGATATTGGTATTGTTCCAACAAAAGAACCTTATCAAAAACGTACTTCTCATGGTATGATTTTAGGTTCTAATGGCGAAAAGATGTCTAAATCTAAAGGAAATGTTATTAACCCAGATGATATTGTAAATGATTTTGGATCAGATACATTTAGAGTTTATGAAATGTTTATGGGTCCTTTTGACCAAACAGCAAGTTGGTCTATGGAGAGTATACGTGGTTGTGGCAAATTTTTAGATAGAGTTTGGAACTTGCAAGATATGTTAATAGATGGTGATAGCTATTCTCAAGAGGCAGAGAAATTAATGCATCAATCTGTTAAAAAGATTTCTCAAGATATTGAAGAAATGAAATTTAATACTTGTGTTTCTACTTTAATGACTATGGTAAATGAATTTTACAAGTTAAAGAAAATTAATAAGGCTGAATTTAAAACTTTTTTAACTTTATTAAATCCTTTTGCACCACATATTACAGAAGAGTTAAATCAATTAGTTGGTTTCTCTTATGATATTGCAACTTACTCTTGGCCTGAATATGATGAGTCTAAAACTATTGCAGATAATATAACATTGCCAATTCAATTTAATGGAAAGCTAAAAGGAACTATTCAAATTATTCCCGATGAAGATGAAACTATTGTGAAACAAAAAGTTCATGACGCTATTTTCGAAAAATTAGATGGCAAGACAATTATAAAAGAGATTTATGTAAAAAATAAAATTTATAATATTGTTATAAAATAAAATTTTGCCTATTAGGATATTAGCCTTTGCTTAGTTCTAATAGGCTTTTATGCTCCTTGTATTTGTGCTGTTAGGTAATTAATTTCTAAGTCGTGTTTTTCAATCTTTTTTTCATGAACAAGATTTATTTTTTCTTGTTCTTCTATTTTTTCTTTTGTCATGGTAAAGGCATCAAATAATGCTTTTAGCTTGTCTCCATGTTCATATTCAATAACAGCAACACTTCTACTTATACTTCTGATTTCTTTTTGCATTTCTGGTATCTTTGCAACTTCTTTTCGCATTTCTGGTATCTTTGCGACTTGCTTTTGCATTTCTGCAATTTGTTTTTGCATTTCTGGTATTTTTGCAACTT
>CAOKGO010000067.1 GCA_948468045.1 uncultured Clostridium sp.
TTCAAGTCTATGCTCATTGTATCATTTTTTATGGAATCTTGTATCACTATTTTTGAATTTTTGCTGTCTAACTTTGCCCTAAACTTATGAAACGTTACTCTTGCACTGATTATACCGTTCAAAATGAATATAAGCACCTTCTTTGAAATTGTTTAGATTTTTTAGTGCTTGTTTTAGTTCACTTTCTTGTATCTGCTCCATATTTTCCATTCTTTCCAGTCCTTTCTCTTAAATTTATTCAATTAATTTCTCTTTAGATTTCCCATTACCTTATAAAAATTCCCCCTTTTTATATAATTTTCGTGTCTGCCGTCAACACCCATGATGTCATTATAGTGGAAGATTATTGTAAAATCAATACATCTTATTAAAAAAGTAGGAGAAAATAAAAGCATGGAAATAGAAGAAAAGAAGAATGGTAGAAAATATAATGATAAATTAAATGTAATTGGTAGTGTTATAAGAGAGTACAGAGAAAAGAACGGATTATCTCTAACAGATTTATCTAAAAAGCTACAATTATATGCGTTAGATATTCCTAAGAACTCATTACAAAGGCTAGAAATGGGCAATCGAATTATTACAGACTATGAATTGGCTGTATTTTCTAAAATCTTTAATGTAACCACTGATACTTTATTAAATGAATTTTTGAAAGAGATAGAATAGGAATCTGCATTATAATTGTAGGTTCTTTTTTTGTGCGTAGCAAACCGACTGTGCCTATACCCATATATCAAAAATTTTACATTCAAAAAACTTAAATTATGGGGGGAGTATAAAAGGGACTAACTTGTAAAAGCTAGTCCTTAAAATTATTTTATTTGTTGTTTTTCATATTCTTTAACTATCGAATAAAATGTAGTCCTTTTCAATATGCAATGTTGCATTGTTGTTTTAGCTGTTTGCTGTCCTAATTTCCATTTACTGTATTCTTCTTCAAAATTGCTTGGTATGTTTATTCTTTTTTTGCCACCTTTATACTTACCGTCTTTTTTTGCAATTTCTATTCCGTTGCCTTTGGCGTTCTTTTATGTTTGTACGTTCATTCTCTGCACAGAATGATAGTACTTGTAAAATTAAATCACTTATGAATGTTCCTAGTAAGTTTTTATTTAAAGTTGTATCAAGTAAAGGCATATCAAGTATTTTTATATCTGTATATTGTATAAGTTCTTGCCATTCTCTTTGAATTTCTTTGTAATTTCTTCCTAATCTATCAATGCTCTTAATAACTAGCAAATTGTTTTTAGTTCTTTTCAAAATCTGTTTTAATAATTGGTATTGTTCACGTTCAAAATCTTTTCCGCTTTTCTTATCAATAAATATATTTTTTTCTTCTATTCCAAAATCAAGTAATGCTTGTACTTGTCTTGCTTCGTTTTGGTCTTTAGCTGATATTCTTCCGTATCCATATTCGTTTTCTATTTTTTCCATTTTTCCTCCAATCTGTTCATTTTATAGTGTAACTCTATGCAAACATATTCGTTTTTTAAGTTTTGAACTCTGTTTGAACAGTTTTAATATAATTTTTAATGTTTGCATAGGGTATACCCTTTTTGAACGCTATTTTTTGCCACCAAATAACCACCATTTTAATATCAATAGTAAAATATAAAATAATATTAATTTCATTTTTTCGTTTCCTTTCCGTTTTATCTTCTGTATTTTCTAACAGACATAAACTTTAAAATGTCGCTGTTTACTCTGTAATATCTTTCTATTTCTAAAATCTCTTGCTCTGTTACTCTTATTTCTAATACTACAAAATAACCTGTATTATTTTTTCCTACTGAATACGCAAGTTTTTTCTTGCCCTTTTCGTCTAGTTCTCTTATTCCAAAAGGTTCTACATGTTTTTTTATTTCTGTAAGTGATTTTTTGTATTGTTCTTCCGTGAACTCGCCTTTGATTATAATTACATTTTCATATATTTTTTTATTATTCATTTTTTAAATCTCCTTTTTTAATAATAACAAGTCATTAAATCGTCCGTTCTGTCCCATAAACTACAAAACCCAAAACTTTCAATATTAATGTAAATTGTTCCACTTGGTAACCCTTTGACTTGTTTTATTGCTCCAATTTCATTATCTTTTATAAACTGACTTTTTTGTAAAAAACTGTCTTTTACTGCCTTCACTCTGTAACTGTCAATTCCTGTCGTTTCTACTGTTTCGTAACTGATTTCACGAATTACAACTTGTTTTGTTCCTTTCAACGCTACGACTTGGAAATAGTTAGCGTTCGTCTGCTCGTACCCCCATGAATAATGGAAAATATCCCCAACCTTTACGCCTAAATAGTTCCTTTTTTCCGCTCCTGTTCCTGTATAGTTCAATTTTCTATACCAACATTTTTTTTCATTGTGCCACCTGTACCCGTTTTGCTTTAGTTCCTTAATAATATCGTACATTGGTTTACTGTCAAAATACAATTCTTCGCCTTGTTTTTCTTCATTTGTAATAATTCTGCAATTCTTTTTGATTTCTTCTAATTGCATAAAAAATACACCTTCCTTTCAAAATATTTTTTTCTTACAAAATACCTTGAATTTTTGGTGTAAAGATGTTACACTATAATATAAGAAATGTCTTCAAGATATTTCGGTTTTGCCCTCATAATGTAATTGATTTGGCGATTGGTACATTATGAGGGTTTTTTGTTCTTTTTTGAACTATAATAATTATACTACACCTCGAAATGAAGAAGCAATAGTTTTTTGAAAAAACTTTTTTGGACACTTAGAGTACCAACGATTATATCGTTTTTGTTCGCTTAAAATTGTACAAACA
>CAOKGO010000068.1 GCA_948468045.1 uncultured Clostridium sp.
ATTTTTTATTTTATCACGGAAGGATTTATTTACACAACTTTTTCTATACTCTCGTGACGTCTTCTTTTAATAAATAAATTTGTTTTTTAAGATTCTTATTTTTCGAATTCACAAGGTTTTTCACATTCATCATGTTTATCATTTTCAATAAAACAATCACATTTGTCACATTTATCACCTTTTAAACATTTGCCTTCATGATGACATTTTGCACATATTTTGATTTTCTTTGTATCATTTACCCAAATTTGAAGTGCATATTCTTTACCAGGACAAAGTGGTCCAAATACGAATTCGCCTTCTTTGTCAGTAAAAGTATGACCAATAGGTCTTCTTTCTTCTTTACCATGCTCACAAACAACTTCCACTAATTTAACAACAGCATTACATACTGGTTCTTTAAAACAATTTTTAACAACTCCATAAATTACGTCACGATTGTCTTCTGGTAAAGTTATATCTAAATCAAATTGTTTTCCACCTGAAATTACGCCATCAACGTCTAGGATTGGACAAAAAGGTTTTTTATTATCCATTTCCATTATTATCATTCCTTTCTTTTTTGTAACTTCAAAGTTACTTTATATATAATATGAAAAAAATGTGGAAAGTTGAAAGTTTTTGGAATTTTTTAATATATTAAGAAAGTTATGCTGAATTTATTAATATATAAAATACTTTATACAAAACTTTGCTACCACTATTGTAATGAAAAAGCGAAATTTGAATAAATCTATCTTTACTAGAAAAATAATATTTAGTATAATAAAAAAGAAAAAATATTAAAAGAGGGAGAAATAATTGAACAAAAAAAGTATTATAATTATTACAATAGAAATATTAGTTATTATAACATTATATATTTTTATCAATTCAAGTTATGTTGAAATAATACCAAAATGTTGGGTATATCAAAATACTAAAATACTTTGCCCAGCGTGTGGGGGAACAAGATTTATTATAAATTTATTAAAAGGAAACTGGATTGAGGCATTTTTTTCACATATGATATTTTGTGCTGCTTTTATATATTTAGGAATTTTAAATATAGTATATCTAATCAACTTAAATAAAGAAAAAAAGGTAGCTATGTGGATATATCCTAGATATTGGTATATTATCATATTTGCAATTTTATTATTAATTTACACAATTGTGAGAAATTTATTGTAAAATGAAATAAAAAAGAGTATAATAGAAATATGAGAAAGGAGAGATTACATATGGAAGAAGATAAAAAAGTTGACAACACAAAAGAAATTATAGAAACAACAGGAAATACATCAACAAATACATCAACAGAACCTAAAAAAGAAAGAAAAGGATTTTGCATTGCTTCAATGGTGCTAGGAATTGTATGTTTAGTGTTTTTTTGTGTATGGTATGTATCAATACCATGTGGAATATTAGCAATTATATTTGGAATATTAGGAGTTAAAAGTACAGGTAAGGGAATGGCAATTGCAGGATTAATAACGGGTTCAATAGGCTTGGTTATATCTATTTTAATTATAATATTTATAATAATATTTGGAATGGCAGTAGGTTTTTCAGAAGTATTTGATGATTACAATAATAGCTATTATAGAAAAAATTATCACCATAGCTATAATTTATATGATTAATAACTGTAAAATAATCAAAAAGATTGTAAAATTTTAAAATGATGCTATAATTATCTAAATAATTTAATATAATTTTGAATTTTCCTCCAAGGAAAAGCATACAATTAAAGTAGCTTTAACTTGGAGGAGGTTTTTTTATGTTTTTCGTATTAAACAAGCAAAAAATATATACATATTTAGTATCTGCTGTTGCAGTAGTTTTATTATTTTGTTTAGCAAGTGATATAAAAACAACAAATACTAATAATGCTGTGCCAACATCTGCAAGTACACAAAAATTATTACCTATTTACAATGTTCAAACAGATGAAAAAAATGTTGCATTTACTATGAATTGTGCTTGGAATGCAGATGATATTGATAGAATTTTAAAAACATTAGAAGAAAATCAAGTAAAAATAACATTTTTCATGGTAGGTGATTGGATAGAGAAATTCCCAGACGCAGTAAAAAAGATACATGAAGCAGGTCATGAAATAGCAAGCCATAGTAATACACATCCACATGTAAATAATTTGAGTTATGAAAAAAATATACAAGAAATTGAAGAAAGCAATAATAAAATTGAAAAAGTAACAGGAAAAAGAAGCAAAGTTTATAGAGCACCTTATGGTGAATATAATGATACAGTAGTAAAAGCGGCAACAGATAAAGGATATTATTGTATTCAATGGAATTTAGATACTTTAGACTATACACGGTCTTACTCGGAGAAGAAATGTGGAAGAGACTAAATGAAAAAATCAAGCCAGGTGATATTATTTTAAGCCATAATGGTACAAAACATACAGCAGATAGTTTAGATATGCTATTAAAAAATATTAAACAAAAAGGCTTAAATGTTGTAACAATATCTGACCTTATTTATAAAGAAAATTATACAATAAATAACAATGGAACACAAATAAAAGAACAAAAGAGGCATGATTAAAATTTTATAACCTTTTAGATTACTATTTATGCCTCGTCTTTGTTCGCCCGCGAAAATTGCAAAGCAATTTTCTGTGGAATGCTTGATATTATAGGGAAGTTCAGAGAACTTTCCTATAATAGAACAAAAGAGGCATGATTAAAATTTTA
>CAOKGO010000069.1 GCA_948468045.1 uncultured Clostridium sp.
AATTTTCTGTGGAATGCTTTATATTATAGGAAGTTCGGAGAACTTTCCTATAATATAACAAAAGTGGCATAATTAAAATTTTATGACCTTTTAGATAACTTTTCATGCCACATCTTCGTTCGTTCGCGAAAATTGCTTTGCAATTTTCTGTGGAATGCTTTATATTATAGGAAGTTCGGAGAACTTTCCTATAATATAACAAAAGTGGCATAATTAAAATTTTATGACCTTTTAGATAACTTTTCATGCCACGTCTTTGTTCGCCTGCGAAAATTGCAAAGCAATTTTTGCGTGGAACGCTTTATATTATAGGAAGTTCAGAGAACTTTCCTATAATATAATTAAAGACAAATATTTTATAATATCTGCCCTATAACTTACTATCTAATTTTAACTTATACTGTTATAAAAGCAGACAATTATCAACTAATTATCTGCTCTGAAAATTATAAGTTATTTGCCTTCTTCGTGAAATAAAAAATCGCCATCATTTTCTATAAGTCTATATTTTGTTATATCTAATCTTTCTACATCTTTATCGGTAACATTGTCAAAACTATAACTTAATTTTCTATAATTAACATTATTGCTATATAAAATTAGTCCAGTTTCTTTTTCAATTAACTCTTCTTGTTCATCTATTTTAAAAGAATAGCACTCTTTATCGTTGTATTTTTTACTTCCTATATGTAACATTGGATTTGCAGCCATTAAAAATCTAATACTATTTTCTTCTGTAAACATCATTCCAGTTGGTAATTTTTTTATCATTCCACCATTACCTTTTGAATATATCTTTTCAGGTGCATTCCAGAAAACTAATTCTTCTCCTGATTTTGTATCTTCCCAAAACGTAATATCACCTGTTCCTTTTACTTGTTTTACATTTAATTTCATAATACCATCTTTTCGCCAATATTCCATTATAGTATCTTCTGTTTCAGAATAATAATAGCAATTTGTTCTTTTATCACTTTCTTCATTTTTTTGTTGCACAGTAGTAATAATATGATATCTAAATAATATTACTAATAATAGAATTAGTAGTATAATTAAAATTATACTTAATATTTTCTTCCATAATTTTGTCTTTTTCTTTTCCATATAAATCACCTTCCTTTTCTTTTGTATATCTCATAAAAGCTACTTTAATTATACTATACTTTGTTTGATTTTTCAAGCTTTAGAGAGAAGCATTAACACCACAACTTGTAAGTTATCACTTAGATGTTATTTAAATTTTTTGCTTCAGTTAATAATTCATCAAAGTCTGAAATATAGTTTTTATCTTGTATAACTCTATATTTTTCAAATTCTGTTTCAGCATGTAATTTCGCCATTTCAGCTGATATTTTTCCATTATCTTGTAAAATATTATGATCCCATAGTGTTAAAAAGCCATTTAGTCGTTCTTCCCAGTCTGCCATTGTCATTGGAATATGTCTTATTGCTTGCATTTCTGCTAAATCTAAATATGCTGAAACTAACCTCTCAAGTTGCCCAATTTCAATTTCTGATAAATAATTTTTTGCAATAACTACATCATATTTATGTATTTTACTGGTTGGTGCTCCATTCCAAGATGTTAGTCCCATATTTTCTTTCTTACTATCTGCTCTATTATAAATGATTTCTGCTGCTGTGTTTCCTGAAACAGCATAATGTAATTTATTTTGAACAGAAGTAAAAAATCTAATTGTTGATTTTGCATTTTTATCATAGTCTATTGATGTAGCATAAATGTCAGTAATCTTTTGATAAAATTTTCTTTCTGACATTCTTATTTCTCTTATTCTTTCTAACTGTTCTTCAAAATATTTTTCGGTTAAAATGGAGCCTCCATTTTTCAAACGTTCATCATCCATTACCCAACCTTTTATAGTATAATCCTTAACTATCTGATTAGCCCATTTTCTAAACTGAATTGCTTTTTCATTATCCACTTTAAATCCAATTGCAATTATCATTTGCAAATTATAATGAGCAATATTTCTTGAAACTTCTCTATTTCCTTCTTTTTGAACTATTCGAAAATTTCGAATAGTTGAATCTTCGATTAATTCTTTATCTTCATATATTTTCTTTATATGATAATTTATTGTATTTAATTCAACGCCATAAACAGTAGCCAGCATCTTTTGTGTTAGCCAAATATTTTCATCTTTATATCTAACTTCTATTGCCTCTGGATTATCTCCAGTTGCTGCTATGTATGTTAAGTATTCAGCTGTACTTGAACGAATAAGACTATCTTCCTTGTTTTTTTTCAAATAAATCTCTCCAATCTATATTTATTTCATTTTTATTCAAGAACTATTGTTTGTATTTTATAACATAGAAATTGATATGTCAACAATTTTAGTAAAATTCATCCAACATATTTTCTATGCAAATTTTTTACATTATTTTGGCTAACCAAGCATATTCCATTGTAGTATCTATTTTTATATGTCCCAATAACTTTTGTACCTGTTCAACTGGCATACCTTTATCAATAGCCATAGTTGCCATTGTTCTTCTAAATT